>WQWD01000079.1 GCA_009785545.1 Treponema sp.
GTTATACGATTGCTTCCGTATTGGCAGAAGTTGACAGAATCAAATCAGAAGTTGAGACAAAACATCATGTAACAATTGAATACACAACACTCCAATCGATGGAATCTCTGCCTACACCGGCAGGTAGCAAAATTGTTAAAAGTTTAAGCCAAGCTGCCGCAGAAGTCTACAACGTAAAACCACGCCCCATCGGCATAGGCGGAGGCACTATGGCCGCCGCATTGCGTAACATCGGTATCGACTGCGCTGTGTGGACAAAAACAGCCAAGTCACTCCATCAACCCAATGAATATGCCCTGTTGGACAACATCATTGGAGACGCAAAAGTCATGGCGCTTCTGTCAATGATGTAAAAAAGAAAAGGGCTGTCCTAGAAGTAACACTTGGACAGCCCCTTTTTTTGATCATTCAGGAAATAACACTAATTCAACAGGGCCGTTTGTTATTATTTGACGCAGAAGGTTTTGTACATCCTGCGGTGTGACAGCCCTTACCGCTTCCGGCCTTAGGTGCAGTCTGTTTAGCGGCGTGTTAAAAAGTACCGCCGAGTTAGCAAAACTGCGTGTTATGTGTGAGTTTCGCTGCATATCTCTTTCGTGGCCTACCAAAAGCGCTTCCCTTGCACTGTTAAAAGTATCCAAGTTAAGCGGATTTACCGACAAATCAGTTACAAGACGTTTAACAGCCGATATTAACTCCTCGGCACGTTCGGGATCGCAAAATAACCGGACACTAATCCTATACTGATTTACCGGGATCGAAGAAATCGAAGCGCCTGCCGATAAGGCATATACGCCCCCCATAACCTCACGTATCTCATCCCAAACAACTATGCGTAGATATTCCGACAAAACAGCGGCAACTTGATTTCTTTGTTCGTTAAACGCTGGTTCTCCCAAAGCTATCCACTCAATATGAGCGATACAACGATTATCTATTCCCATGTTAATTGTTCTTCTGCCTTGAGCGGGGTGGGTTATTCGAGGATCTGTCCAACTGTTCATTGAAGCGGAGTTTGGAATCGAAGCAATATAAGTTTGAGAAAGCTCTTTCATTGTTTCAGGATCAAAGTTTCCGACAAAAACAAATGTATAATCGCCGGGGTTTAAAGTTCGAGCTAAAAAATCATGAGCCTGTGTCACAGAAACTCTGTCCATATCACCAAATTCAAGCGGCATGAAAAGCGGGTGATTGCCGTTTAAAAATCTTGTCAGCTCTCGTCTAAAAAACCCATCCGGGCTTTCGTCCTGATGAAGAAGGGCGGTTCTATATTGATTGATCATTGCCTCTATGGCTCTTTCGTCAAGTCTTGGGTTTGTAAAAAAGAGATGGATCATCTCAAAAAGAGTTTCTAAATCCTGAGTGGTAGATGATCCTTGAAAACCCCTATCGTAATTTGACATCCAGAAAGAAAACGAAACTTCTTTTCCTGCCAGCATATTTATCAGTTCGATTCGGGAAAAATCCCCCAAGCCGGAAACATCGAGCATATCAGGAAGAAGCCTGACCGAAACAATTGTATCTTCTGTCGCATTAGTTGTTCCTCCGTTTGCCATAGCAAAAAGAATAACTTCGTTGTTTCTGTTTTCTGTCTCTTTAAAAATTACTCTGGCTCCATTTGCCATAGTCAGCGTAACTGCGTCTGTTCCCGTGTTCGGAGTAATTGATTCGATCACTCCGGGTTGCGGAACTCTGTCCAACAAGTTATCAGAAAGTGTTACGTCGTGCCTTGGCGTTAACCTGGCATTACGTACTTCCCTGAATATTGCCCTGATACGCTGAGGTGAAGGCAGGTTTTCTTTTTCTGCCTCATTCGCCATTACAAAAATCCGCACATCGTTATGCGCAAAATAATTACTCACAACAGACGCTATTTCCCTGTTTGTAATTCCCGGAAGCAGCGCATTTAAAGCCATCATTTCCCATTCAAGATCGGGCATACTCTGACCTAACAAAAAATGATTTGTTAATCTTCTGTGAAAAGTGCGTGATTCCAAACGGTCTCTTTCGGATAACTGCCTTTCCATTGACGAAATCAAAGAACGTTTTGCACGCTGGAGTTCACCATCTGTAAAACCAAAACGCCGCATTGATTCTTTTTCCAAAAGCATTTCTCTGATTGCCTGTTCAAACATTCCTGTTTTAGGACTGGTTCCCATAATATAATAACGTGAATTGTGAAACCATCTTGACACTTGCCCCCACGCAGAAGTTGACGCAGAATCAGGATCTGCCGCAGCCTCTTCAAAACGTAAATTAAGCATAGTCGCAATTAAATTATCTATTACTGTTTCACGATAATGAGCGATAGTACCTCTTGGAGCGCCTTGCCCCTGTTTCCAAAAAACTTGAAAACCTGTTCCGGGAAGTTCTGGGTCTGTGAAAACTTCGACATGAAAATTATTTCTTACAGGCGGAGGCAAGTCAAAGCTCGGACGGTTTACAGGTTCTTCCGCCTTCGGCATATTGAAGTGCTGATACAATTGAGCTTGTAATACCTGTCCGTCAAAGTCGCCTATAAAAATTAAAGCTATGTTGTCGCTTCGATACCAGCGGTCGTAAAAAACACGTAACGATTCGGGCGTTGCGTTTTCGATTACTTCTGCCAAACCAAGAGGATGGCGATCAGCATAAGGGCTTCCGGCAAAAATTATCGGGTTTGTAATTCTCCATAAGCGCTCCTGTGCTCCCGCTATGAAGCGTATTTCTTCAAGAACAACAAGCCTTTCGAGATCGACATCTTCGGGGTTAAAACTAATCTGAAAAGACCAGTCATCAAGAATGGCGAGGGCTTTGTCGGGGATTCGCCTTACGCCGCCAATAATTTCTGTTGGAACATCAAAATGATAAACAGTTTCGTTAAACGAAACGAACGCATTTAAATCAGGGCCGGAACGCATTCCAAGCGAACGCAGATATTCAATCAATTCTTGTTCGGGGAAACGGGCAGTCCCCCTGAACGCCATGTGTTCGACAAAATGAGCGTAACCTCGTTGATATTCAGTTTCCAAAACCGACCCGGCATTTACAACCAGCGAAAGGTGCGCACGATTTTCCGGCATGGCGTTTTCTAAGATGAAATAACGCACCCCATTTGGAAGGTAACCTGTAAGTACTTGACTGTTAAGAGGAACATTGTCCGTACCCCTGCCCAAGCCGCCAAAGTCAACGTTGGGAGCCGTAGCGCAAGTTAAGGTAAGACCTACAAGAATAACTGCGCCAATTAAGAGTGAGATTAATCGTCTGTTTATATTTTTCATGATTTTACTATAACATATTTTTTTTCTATGTCAACTTGTCTATTCTCTGATTGCGTATTCTCTAATTTGGAGTACGGTTTACCACACCGCTTCAAAAACCAACGGTGTTTCCAGAACCAATAAATCAAGCAGAGCAATGTCAAAGGCGGCGTGCCTGCCGGAAAAAGTTCCCCCTCTGAGACTGGTTATAGCGCCGGGAAATTCTACAGATACAAGTATTCTTGATAAAGCAATTTCCTCACTTATTCCCGGATTATAAAACGAAGCGATAATATCCAGATATTCTTCCGCTGTAAGAATTTCGCCCGTAACAATCGGGGCCATAAGAGCGTTTAAGAAATCGTAAATTTCAGGCGAAAGCAAATCTATTATTACAGGGCCGTTGTCACGATTAATTGTAACAATGATTCTTCCGCCAGAGCTTCCCTGCTCAAAATTGATAAACGCAGTTCCGTCAACTGAAGAAAGAAACTCGTTTATTCGTGCAATTCGAATCTGCCCTTCGAGTGCGGAAGGGGATGTATTTCTTAAAGTTACAGACGCAACTCCCGGAGCGCCGGACATTGACAGCGCAATCGCAGGGCCGTCAATCACAGAGCCTCCACGCTCTCCAGCGAGTCCCCCGGCGGAAAACATCCGTTGAAGAAGAGCGGCAACTTGCGGCTGTAACGACATATTTACAGCAGTTACCGCAGAGCCGTCTGCCGCTAAAGAAGCGTTTATTCTTGTGGCGCAAGATGTTAAAAGAACAAAAAAAACGAAGAGAATCATCGTTGCTTTAAGGGTAAAAAATATTTTCATTAAAATGCCTCAGGTTGTTTACAGCGGCTTTTTAGTTTTATAAACCGGCTTTTTGCGGAAGCGTCATGCAAACCTTGCATTATATCAAGCACATGAAAAGCAAGTTCGCCGGACGCACGGTGAGGACGATTTTCTTTTATCGCCATAGCCATTTCTGTTATTCCCAAGCCGCGTGAATTTTCCGAGAAACTTTTTAATAGCGGGATTTGATACCATTCCTCTTCACGGAAACGCCTTACATATACCGGGCCTCCGAATGTGTTTGGATCGGGAACTTTAAGAGTGCCTTCAGTTCCATAAATCTCGATACATGGCAAAGAATGTGAGTAAACATCAAAGCTGGTGATAAGTGTGCCGACAGCGCCGTTTTTAAAATCAAGAACACCGGCAATGTGCGTAGGAACATCAACATTTATAGTTTTACCAAATTGATACTGATTTGTAATTGTTCGTGTAGGCGTGCTGATTTTTGCGCTGCCGCATACTCTGGCAACCGGCCCCAACAGGCTTATCAATGCAGTTAAATAGTAAGGCCCCATGTCAAACATAGGCCCGCCGCCGTCTTTGTAGAAAAAATCAGGAGCCGGATGCCAATGTTCAGGGCCATGATTCATTATAAAAGCAGTTGCCGCAACAGGTTTACCAATCCAGCCGTCGTCAATCAATTTACGGCAAGTCTGTATTCCGGCTCCCAGAAAAGTGTCCGGCGCACTGCCTACCCTTACATCTTTTTCTTTTGCCAGTTTAAGTATTTCTTCCGCTTCTTCACGTTTTGTGCAAAACGGTTTTTCGTTAAATATATGTTTGCCTGCTTTTACTGCGGCACAGGCAATTTCAAAATGATATTTTGGCGGAGTTATGTTAAGAAGAATGTCAATGTCGCTGTTTAACATATCATCCAATGATTTAAACTCTTTTACATTATAATCCGCAGAGGCTTTTTCCGCACGGTTCAAGGCTACGTCAGTTACCGCCGCCAGTTTTACTTTTTTCCCGAACATTCCCGTAAGATTATCTAAATAGATTTTACTGATATTGCCGATTCCGGCTACTCCAATTTTTAACATATTTCCTCCTCAGTTAAGTTTAATAAAAAGTTGATTAAAAGTAAATTGATTTGTTTGTAATTTGCAGAAAAACTCTATCAATTCTTTCTTACTCCATAACAAAACGCCGCATTAAGGCGCTTTGTGCGTGTCCCTCAAGCCCTTCGGCACGAGCTAATGTTTCTGCTGCCTTGAGGGCTTTTTCGAAGCCTTCACTGCCCGCACCATTTGTACTGTGAATGCAGCGCAAAGTTGTTACGGTTTTCAGGAAATGGCGAACAGAAAGCCCCCCTGTGAAACGTGCGCTTGTTGACGTGGGCAGAGTATGATTAAGTCCGGCAGAGTAATCGCCGAGGGCTTCGGCGGCAAATACACCGATGAACAGCGAGCCGTAGTTTTTTAGAAAGGGAATCCAGCTGTCATCATCTTTTGTTTGCAGTTCGAGATGTTCAGGAGCGATGACATTAGCGATTCGGATTGCCTCTTCTTTGCTTTGGTAGATTACGATTAGTCCGCCGGCATCAAGTGAGGCACGGGCGGTCTCGGCAGTTGACAGCGTTTTCAGGCGGCGTTCAATCGCCGCAATTATTTCGTTTGCAAATTGACTGTTTGGGACAAGCACTCTTGAACGAGCGTCAGGATCATGCTCGGCTTGAGCGAGCATATCCGCCGCGACAAAATCAGCCGCCTGTAAATGCGCTTGCAAACCAGCAGGGGCAGCCGCTTGTCTGTCTGTTATTATCAGAATATCGGTAGGGCCGGCGATAAAATCGATTCCAACCTCGCCAAAGAGAATACGTTTTGCCGCAGCAACATATTTGTTTCCGGGCCCCGTAATAACGTCAACACGAGGGACAGACTCAGTTCCAAGAGCCAAAGCCGCAATTGCCTGCGCGCCGCCCATTGCAAAAAGCCGAAGAGTTTTGCCGCCGCCTGAAATTTGATAAGCTATTGCTGCGGCGGCGAGGATTTTTCTGTCAGGCAGGCCGTTTTCCGCAGGCGGAGAGGCAAGTACAATTTCGTCTACTCCGGCGCAAAACGCAGGGATCAGACACATAAGCACCGAAGAAAAAAGCGGAAAACGCCCTGCGGGAATGTAAGCCGCAGCCCGCTGTACAGGGATAACCCTTTGCCCCGTAAAAAGGCCTGAGTCCATTTCAAATTCAAAGTCCGAAAATTGCTCCTTTTGTCTTGCTGAAAATCTGGCAATGTTACGAGCCGCAAGTTCCAACGCTTCTACCAATGCAGGATCTGTTTCACGTAACGCAGATAAAGCACATTGAGCCTCTGCATATGAAACTTCCAACTCATGCGGAGAAGACTTATCAAATTGAGAGGCAAACTTTTTTACAGCTTCATCGCCTTTTTCTCGTACTTCCGCAATTATTTGTTTTACTGTCATTTCGGTTTTAACATCATCGGTGTTAAAAGTTTCATTTTTCCAGTATGAATCGAACTCACTGCTCTGTATTATTTTCATCTATAATCCTAAATTATTATCTCTTTGCAAACATCAAGAAAGCAATCCATTTCCTGATCTGTTCCGATACTGACACGAAGAAAATCTGATATCCGTTCCTTGTTGAAATGCCGAACCAAAATGCCTCTGTCACGTAACGCAGCGGCAAACGCAGCTCCGCTAGCTCCGCTGGCTCCGCTGGCTCCGCCGATATTGGGCGGTTTTATAAAGACAAAGTTGGCTGACGAAGGCAGAACATAAAATCCAAAGCTCTTCAATGTAATTGACACTCTCTCTCGTGTGGCAATTACACGGCGGTTAACCTCATCGTAATACGCAATATCGGAAACAGCGGCAGACGCACCGGCTAAAGCAAGTCTGTCCAGAGTATATGAATTAAACGAATCCCGAATACGCCGAAGCCCCTCAATCAGCTCGATACTGCCGACAGCAAAACCTGTGCGCAATCCCGCAAGAGATGCGGACTTGGAAAGCGTATGCACAACCAAAAGATTCGGGTATTTGTTAATATGAGGAATTGCCGTCTGCACAGACGCAGACGCGCCAAATGCGATGTATGCTTCGTCTATTATTAAAACCTTGTTCTGTTTTTTTAGATATTCCGCAAGAGAAAAAATGTCGTCTAACGGAAGCGCTATTCCCGTTGGTGCGTTGGGGTTCGGCAATATCACGCCTCCTGACGGAATCATGTAGTCGTTTATATTTATACAAAAATCATCACAAAGCGGTATTTTGCGAACTGGAATATTCCATAAACCCGCATAAACCGGATAAAAACTGTATGTAATATCTGGAAAAAGAACCTCAGGCGATTCTCTTTCGCTTTCAAAAAAAGCGCCAAAAGCAAATCCCAAAATTTCGTCAGAACCATTCCCGGCAAAAACCTGCCGGGGTTCCACGCCAAAACGCCCAGCCACAGCTTGACGAAATTCCGTACACTCCGGATCGGGGTAAAGCCGCAATTCTTCATTAACACTTTTTTTAATAGCCTCATAAACCAACGGCGAAGGCGGGTATGGGTTTTCGTTGGTGTTAAGTTTTATAAATTGTCTGTCTTTAGTCTGCTCACCCGGAATATACGGGGAAAGGTTCTTTAAGCGATTATTCCAAAAACAACTCATGCCTGATTCCCCGCTTTTATTTTTTGTGTCTTCTATCCAGCTCGTTCAAAACTTCACGTACAGTAACTCCCGCACGGGTCATAAGCACGGTGGAAAAATACAAAAGGTCGGCAGCTTCCCAGATAACTTCTTCACGGGTATTCGCCTCACACACTTCCTGCGCCTCTTCCATTATTTTTTCACGAACCAGCTTATCGTCAAGGGTGGCTGTATATGAGCCGGGAACAGGGTTTTGAAAGCGTTCAGAGATAATGCCCTGTAAGTATTCCCAAGTATACAACCTTTCAGACGCAAAACACGACCATGCCCCGGTATGGCAAACTTGACCGGCAGGCTCCGCTTCAGCCAGAAGAGCATCCCGGTCGCAGTCCGCCCTTAAACGGATCAGTTTTAACACATTTCCAGAAGTTTCCCCTTTCATCCAGAGCTTATTTCTTGTCCGGCTGTGAAAACAGACATTTCCGCATTTAAAAGTTTCGTTTAACGCTTCTCTGTCTGTAAAACCTGTCATCATTATTTGACCATCGGGAGATTGAACAATAATCGGAAGCTGCTGTTCACCTTTTTTCCAATTAAGAGAAGATACAAACGCATCTGCCAAGTTTATTTTTTCTTTATAGAGAGCCATGCCTAACTGTGCGTCACATCCCAGAGCGGCTATTTCTTCGATTTCGTCTAACGTAGAAATTCCGCCGGCAACAGTAACTTGACAGCTTACGGCTTCCCGTAACATTTTTATGGAATTAAGGTCTATACCGGTCATTGTTCCTTCGCGTTCTACACAGGTAAAAAGCAATTCCCCTGCGTAAGGTTCAACGAGTTTTGCAGCTTGTATCAAATTAAGCCCGGTAGGCGTTTTCCAGCCGTCAACCACAATTTCGCCGCAAAGAGCATCAACAGCGACAATCAAACGCTGGCGGCCAATTTTTTTGGACATTTCAGAAAGAAAGGGGACATTAACCGCAAATCTGCCGTCCGCACGAAAAACAGACGAACCGACAATTATTTTTTTCGCTCCAAAACTGATAAGTTCCATCGCCTGAGCGGGTGTTCTGATGCCGCCCCCTACTCTGCACTCAGCAATTCTCAACAGAGGTTTTATCATTTCAAGATTAGAGTTTTTCCCCATCGCCGCGTCAAGATCAATCACCGCAACTTCACCGTAACGATCAAATTCCCGTGCCAATTCGTCAGCATTATCACGCTGCAGAATAAGTTCTTCGCCTTGTTTTAACTGAACAACTTTGCCGTTTTGAATATCAATTGATGCTATAACCATTAATTTTACCTGTCTATATTTCGTCTTACTTCAGAATATCCGGTACAATCATACCTCATCAGAAACGCTTCAACATTTGGCAGATCAGGCTGAACGATTGCTTCCCCTCTAAAGTTGTATTGTATTTGCCGCATTGCGATTACATCATCGAGCAAACTGCGCCTCATATCGATAAAGTTCATGGTAAATCTAAATCGAGTTTCGCTTGGCTTGAGAGGCGGAATTGTAAGGACATCAATTTCTGTACCGCTTGCCCATAATGCGCCATTGCCGTATAACTGATAAGTAATTGACGATACTTCCAAAGCAAATTCGTTTGGGTTTGTGATTCTTAAAACAGCTTCAAACTCGGTAACAACGATGTCAGCCTGCAAAATAACAATCGAA
>WQWD01000080.1 GCA_009785545.1 Treponema sp.
ATTCGTAATTGTTTGGAAGGGGCATTTTCTTTTGTCTGGGTTGAGGAGAAATCTCAAATTGCAGACCTGCAAGTTCCGGGCATTTGTATTTTTCGCTGAAAGATTCAGGTGCAAAAATTGATGCGGTGATGTTTAAAAACAGGCTGCGAATTTTGAGCTTTGAACCAAAAGACGGAATGTTGATACGTATACGCGGAAGCCTTTCGGTTTATGCGCCAAGGGGAACTTACTCAATCGTCTGCGAAGAAATGGAAATTGCGGGAACCGGCGAAATTCTTGCTCTATTGGAAAAACGAAAACAAAAACTTAAAGCGGAAGGACTTTTTGACGCCGAGCGGAAAAAGGAGCCGCCTCGTTTTCCCTCTACGGTGGGGGTTATCAGTTCTCCCACTGGAGCTGCTGTCCGTGATATTCTTAACATTCTTGCCCGCAGAGCTTCCAATTTAAAAGTGATAATCCTCCCCGCTTTGGTACAGGGAGATGAAGCCGCCACTGCCATTGCCGCTCGTATCAGACAGGCAAACCAATGGAAGTTAGCCGATGTGCTTATCGTGGGAAGAGGCGGCGGTTCTCTCGAAGACCTTCTGCCCTTCTCCGAAGAGAGCGTTGTACGTGCCGTTGCGGAGTCGGACATTCCTGTTGTAAGTGCGGTAGGGCATGAAATTGATTGGTCTTTGTGCGATCATGCCGCAGACTTACGTGCGCCAACACCGTCTGCGGCGGCGGAACTTGTCAGCGAAAACCTGACGGATTTGCCGGAAACAATAATGAGTCAGGCGGAAAATCTTTTAAGCGTTATGCGAACACGGCTGGAAAAAGCACGCCTTCTTTTAAAACCTTTTGATCCGCAGGACATGGAATACCGTATCCGGGCAATTTTACAGCCGCACCTTATCCGCCTTGATGACGCAAAAGACACTCTCATCAACGCAATGTCGGACAAATGCGCAAACTTAAAAAACAGAATAGAACTGGCAGCCGCAGTAATCAATGCCGCAAGCCCGTTATCTGCAATGGAAAAAGGTTTTTCAGTCGTAACAGACAGCAAAGGCAAAGTAGTAACTGACGCAGCAAAGGTAAATATAGGCGAGCGGCTTTGCATACGCCCGCTCAAAGGTAAAATCAACGTTGTGGTAGAAGGAGAATAATATGGCAAAAAAAACAGCGGCAGCCGCAAAAAGCGGCGGGATGAAAAATTTTGAGGAGCGGCTTGGGCGGCTGGAAACTCTTGGCGAACAGATTCGCAAAACAGATATTCCCCTTGACGAGGCACTTGCGGCTTTTGAAGAAGGTATCCGCCTTGCACGGGCTTTAGAAAACGATCTTGAAAAAATAGAAAATCGCATTGAGATACTTATGAATTCCACAACAGCGGCAATAGATGAATCCCCCGATTTAGAATTATTCGACGGCGAAGAATAAGAGAACAACTTAACTTTTGGTTCATGGTAGATGGAGAATAAAATGCGTCGAATAAATATTTTGCCGCCTGAAGAAGCGAAGAGAATCGCAGCAGGGGAAGTTGTAGATCGTCCTGCCGCATTGGTTCGAGAATTTCTTGATAACGCAATAGATGCGGAATCTGTCAATATCGATATTTCTATTGAAGAAGGTGGCTGTAAAAAAGTCGAGGTTTCCGATGACGGCAGCGGCATGAACCTTGAGGATTTACAAGTGTGCTGGCTTACTCATGCTACCAGCAAGATACAAGGTCTTGACGATTTAGATACGGCGTGGACACTTGGCTTTCGGGGAGAAGCATTAGCAGCGGCGGCGGCTGTCGCTCGGCTTGAGATTGTTACAAGCACAGATGGCAGAGAAGCCTGGCGGCTTGATACCGGACCCGGAGACAGCTATCCTCCCAAGTTTGAAATGACCAGGCGTACAAAGGGCACAACAACAAGAGCGATTAATCTTTTTGAAAGTATTCCGGCACGCAAACGTTTTTTAAAAAGAGAAGGAAGTGAAGCCGTTCTTTGCCGTCAATCATTCATTGACAAAGCTTGCGCATTTAACGAAATCAATTTTCGTTTTTATCAAGACGGTAAATTAAAAGATTTTTTTCCAGCCGTTCCATCAAAAAAAATGCGTTTTGCCGCAGCAGTTTTACAAAGCTCTTTTGGCGGAGCGCAAAATGCGGAAAACTTTTTGCATGAGATCAATGTAACAGGAGATGGTTTTTCCGCAGAGATTGTAATGGGCGGGCCTGATCTGTATCGAAACGACAGAAGGCAATTGCTTGTTTTTGTTAACGGCAGAAGGGTGCAGGAATACGCACTGGTTCAGGCGATGGAGTACGGAGCGCAAGGATGGTTTCCAAACGGCACTCACCCCGTTGGAGCTGTCTATGTGCAAATCGATCCATCTTATGCGGACTTTAACATTCACCCGGCAAAACGTGAAGTACGTTTTCGTGACTCAGGCGCAATACACTCGGCAGTTTCCGGCACTGTTAAAAGTTTTTTTCATAACTTGTTTTTAAGAACTTCAAAAGGCTCAGGGGGATTTCACACGGAGACGGAGATATCAAATCTGCCGCTCGCAAAAATACAAAGTACACAAAGAGAAGAATCATTAAATTTTTCTTATAATAATTATGACAAAAAACATTATAATGAGGCCGGCAGGAATACATCTAACTACGATACCGTGCCCTCCATGAACCTTCATGATCTCCGTGAAAAATTTAACAACATAACCATCGCAAATGAACCGCCAACTCATGGGGAAGCCAGATACGCAGGCAGGGTCTTTGGGCTTTTCATATTGATCGAATGGGGCGACAAGCTCTACATCATCGACCAGCACGCGGCACATGAGTCTATTCTTTTTGATAAGTTTCTAAAAGAACCGATTCCCAAACAGGAATTGCTCGCACCTATCCATTTTAACACCGAAAGTAATGATGACGATGCCTTCCTTGAAACAAAATGCGAAGAATTGTCGCAGCTTGGATTAGACATTAAAAAAGACGAAGATGGCTCCGGCTCTTCAGGAGGCTGGCACATTGAGGCGTTACCCGCACTTTGGCGGCTTAGCGACACCGCAACCGTAAAAGAAATTCTTGCATTACGAACAGCAGGCGAAAACATGGTGCGCCGCTGGGCGGCAACTCTCTGCTGTCACGCCGCAATAAAAGACGGAGATTTCCCCGATGATAAAACTGCCTTTGAGCTAGGCAAAGAAGCGTTAAAGCTGCCCGACCCGCACTGCCCTCACGGCCGCCCTGTTTGGACAGAGATCAGTAAAGAGGCGCTTTACAAAGCAGTCAGGAGAAACTAAAAAGCAAATCGTATTACAATGTCACGATTTTCTGCGCAATTAGTTTTCCCAAATTAAAACGTGATTCAAACTCAGCAGGGCTGATATTCAAAAATGTTTGAAACTCGGCGGCAAACGAATCAGGCAATACAGGCAATTCATGCACCTGATTAAAATAAGCTCGGTGAGACGGCTCAAAACGTTTGTTAATACAAAAAAGAGTTAAGCAGACATTTTTGATAAAGCCGGCAGACGCAATAAGGTAATGAAACTTATCACCTTGAAAACACGCTGCGCCTAAGTCGGACAAAAAATGTTCCATTTTGGATTGAACAGCGCCACGCATCTCTATCCAGAATTTATCATCGATATTATCAAGTTTTTTTCTTATACCATGAATCCAGTTTGAACGGGAAAAAACAATATCACAATTTGCAAGGCGGTAAAAACCATACGTTCCCGAATCTTTGATAAGCCACAAAGAATCATGATTGGAGCAAGCAATAAAAACCAGCTCGTTTATTTTATCAGTTTTTTTGAATTCAAGGCGTACAGGAACATCTCCAATCAAAAAGCGATCCTTCTCGCTTTGACCAGAACTTTCAAATGCCGCAACATCATCTCCGTACATACGACATCGTTCTTCCGCTTCAGGAATAGAATCGGAATAAAAAACATCAAGAATAAGCGCAAAATACGGATCAAATATATCCGCCAGAGCAGCTTCGTTCAGGGTTACACATTCTACCCCTTTCCATGCAGAAATGATTTCTGTGAATCTTTCTACTAATTGTTTTGTCTTATATTTCATGTTATTCTCCGTGAAGTATGATAACATGAGATGTTATAAAACACAAGTTGAAAAATATGCCAAAAAAGTTTAATAAATTTGAAGATAATTTTCTTGTACTTGTTCCTCACAGAGATACGAGAGGCTGTTTGCAAAAATACTGCGACAGACTTCTCCGCAACGGATTAAAGGGCGTTTATAATTTTCCAAGCGCCGTGCCCATTGCCCGGCTTTCTCAGCCGTTAACTTGCGAGGAACTAAAACAAATTGCCCGCTCTCTTAGGGAAGCTGCGGGAGGAAACAAGTTTTATACAACAGGGGTCTCCTCGGTAAGCTTTGGCGATTTAGAGCTTTTGGGCTTTCGTCTTAATTTGGATATTTCCCGGATTTTCACACACAGACATGGAGAATATAGTAAAATGACTCATTTTCCAAATCCTTCCATATTAGGCTGCTTTTTATCACCCCCAAACAGCGAACAACAACTCTGTAACTTCCGTAACCTCTGCACCTCCGTGCCTCCGCATGAAAACTTCCCTCTACCCTTCCGTGCCGCTGCTATAGCGAATATGCGCTGGCAGACTGTTCAAAAAGACAACGAAGTTTACTACAAATGGCAAATTGACAAGTTATTTTGGCTTCCAAAGTACAAACTACTGGTCGTTGACAGACCCTCTCCCAACCCTCTCCCCAAAGGGTTGACAAAATCTGAAAATATGTAACAATTATAGTAATGAAAGGCAAAAAGCGCCATGATTTTTTTTACGGCTTTGCGCGGGCTGTTTGCAAAGGCCCCTTAGTGCGTAAGTTCAACTTTGAATATGACAAAATAAAGGTTGAACATACGCCATACATCGTAGTGGCGAATCATCTGACTAACTGGGACCCGCTTCTTGTCTCCATTAGTTTTAAAAAACAAATGTACTACGTCTCTTCCGATCACCTTTTGCGAATGGGATTAAAGGGGAAAATTGTAAATTTTGCGCTTGCGCCGATTCCAAGAGCAAAAACAGCGCAGGAAACTCAAACTGTTATTTCGATTTTCAGAAGGCTTAAAGAAAAAGCCAATGTTTGCATATTCGCAGAAGGTACAACTTCTTTTGACGGCGAATCGAGCGAAATCCAGCCTGCAATCGGTAAATTGATAAAAAGGTCAGGAGTCGCACTTGTTACATACCGCCTTACCGGCGCATACTTTTCGCACCCCAGATGGGCACGTTTTACGCACAAGGGCAAAATGGAAGGCAGACTTGTCGAAATCTACAGCCCCGAAAAACTTGCCGCTATGTCGGAAGATGAAATCTATCAGATTGTAGTAAAAGATCTTTATGTAAATGCTTACGCAGATCAAGAAAAAAATAAAATCGCTTTTAAGGGCAAAAAACCCGCCGAATGTCTTGAAACAGTTTTGTATTGCTGCCCAAAGTGCAGACAATTCGGAACATTAACAAGCTCAAGCGATATGCTTTTTTGTACCATGAGCGGGTGCGGCTTAAAAGTACGTTATAACGAATACTGTTATTTTGAAACATCGGACACGGACAGTACAGAGCCGCCGTTTAAAACCATCATAGATTGGGTAAAATGGGAAAAGTCCGAGATAGATGCTACGGCGGGAAAAACAACAGACGATAACACTCCAATTTTAACGGACGAAAATCAACAATTGTTTGAAACAGCCAGAGCAAGCCACAATACCCAAATTGCGGAAGGAAAACTCTGTTTATATAAAAACAGATTAACTGTTGATACAAAAGAGTTTCCGCTTGATGACATTATTGACATGGGAACTATAACCATGAAAACTATTGTTTTTGCTACTAAGGAAAAAATTTACGAAATTCACAGCAAACATCCAAGAAGTGCGCTGAAATATCAGGATATGTTTAAGGCATTAAAACAAAAATCAAAAACTATTGATTAAGAAAGAGGAGTTTCTTTATGGGCTTAGAAGTTATGGATTTAGAATCAGTTGGAACAGAATTATTCGGCAATTATTTTATTTTTGAGAATCTGGGAATGTCTTTTATCGGGCTTATTTCGGTAACGGCAGTTTGTGTATTTGTATTGCTAGCAAACATCATCCGCAGAAAAATTTCGTTTTTCCGCCGTTTATTGATGCCTACCGCCGTTATTGCCGGCTTACTCGGGCTTGTCGTAAAAGAAATAGTGCTGGCAATTTGGGGTTTTAACATTTTCAGCGTTGATGCGTTAGGCGCTCTTATTTACCATTTATTGCCGGTTGGATTTATCGCCCTATGTTTGAGAGAACGTGACAATTATTCCAAAGATTTTAACAGCGGAAAAATTAAAATGGAACGAGTTGCCGCTTCAAAATCGGGAAGTATCATAATCAGTTACTACCTTATACAGGCGCTTATCGGCATTGGCATAACAGCTCTTTTAGGATTTACGTTATTTGGCGGCAGATTATTTGAAGAAGAACTTAACAGAGCAACAGGAATAATGCTTGCCCTTGGTTTTGGGCAGGGGCCGCAGCAAGCAAATGCTACCGGCATTATCTGGGACGCCGCAGGGCACATGAGAGACTGGGGCCCAGCCGCCGCCCGTAATTTTGGGCTTACAGTCGCCGCGATGGGATTCCTTTGGGCATCAATCCCCGGCATTGTTTTGGTTAACTATGTCGCAAGAAAAAAAGGCATTATTCGAAAGCGTGACGAATTTCAAAAAACCGGAGACCTTCCCAGCTACACAATCGAAGAGCCGAATGAAGTTCCGCTCTCGGAGTCAATCGACAAATTTACTTTGCAAGCATGTATGGTCGGAGGCGTTTACCTTTTAACAATAGGGGTGATTATCGGAATCGAGATTTTATTCCGCCTTTCGGGAGTTCCTTTCCTTATCGACCTTATTCCAACATTCTGGGGTTTTGCGTTCATGCTTGCGGCAGCTATGGCGATTCTGGTAAAAACAATTTTACGCCGCCTTGTTAAAAACGGAGTCATGCACCGTAAATACCCCAACAAATATTTGATGAACCGTATCAGCGGGGTTTCTTTTGATCTTGCGATCACTGCCTCTCTATTTCTGGTGTCTGTCACCACTTTAGGGTCTCTTTGGATACCCATTTTATTGATGACTACAATCGGCGGTATTGTAACGGCTGTCTATCTTTGGATTATCTGCCCTCTAATTTACAAGGGATATAAAGACGAAGCCTTTTTGGCATTTTACGGAATGTCGGTAGGAACCATCGCAAACGGCATGATTCTTGCCAGAGAAATTGACCCTGATTTTCAAACTCCTGCCAGTGATGATCTTGTCTTAGGTTCAACTGCGGCGATAATTTTAGGATTTCCTTTACTATTGCTTATCGCTCAAGCTCCAAGGGATGGAAACCTGTGGTGGGTAACTCTTGTGATTTTCTTATACCTTTTGGTTTTATTAGGATATATATTAAAAGACATTATAATTAAACCCAAAAAATCCAAGACTGCAAAATAATAGGAGTAATAATTGGGTAAAAAACATGGCACTATAAAAAAAGCGAACAATTTTATTTATTGGATTTTAAAAATATTGATGACCCCAATACTTTGGGGAAAATACAGGTTCAAGTTTGAAGAACACAAAGATATAAAATTAAAGCGCCCGTGTTTAATTTTAGCGAACCACCAAACTGCATTTGATCAATTCGCTGTCGGTGTAGGTTTTCCTTTCGGAATTAACTTTATCGCCAGCGATTCGATTTTTCGTCACGGGATTTTAAGCTGGCTTATGAAGACAATAGCCAGGCCAATTCCGTTTTCCAAAGGCAGCGCAGATTCAAGCGCAATAAAAAATATATTTTCTGTCATAAAACAGGGCGGAGCCATCGGAATGTTCCCGTCAGGGAATCGCAGTTTTTTCGGCGATGAATGTATGATAAGACCGGGTATTGGCAAGCTTGCAAAAAAATTAGGAGTGCCGGTTTATTTTGTATTAATGCGAGGGGGTTATAACACCAAACCTCGCTGGAAAAACAAACCAAACAAGGGCATAGTAAACTCAAGCATTACCCGCATTATCGATACAGAAGAACTAAAAAATATCTCAAGTGATCAACTGGAAGATATAGTAAAACAGGAACTTTGTTTTAACGAATCAGAATGGAACGCAAAACAGAAAATTGAATTTCACAGCCGGCACAAGGCGGAATTTTTGGAAAGAGTTTTGTTTTGGTGCCCGGAATGTAAATCGCTGAACAAATTAAGTTCAAAAAAATGCGCTTTTTTCTGTACGTTATGCGGAATGCGTGTTCGAGTAAATGCTGCAGGTTTTTTCGAAAAAATCAGCCATGCCGAAAATTGCCCTAACACAATATTAAAATGGGGTAAAATGCAGCTCGAATACATCAAATCAATCAACTACAATAAATATCTTGATAAACCCTTGTTCAGCGACCGGGATATCCGTTTGTCTCTGGCTATCCGCAGCAAAAAAGATGAATTTTTAAAAAAAGGAACAATAGAATTCTTTGGGGATAAAATCAGGATTTGCGGGAAAGATTTTATTATATCCAACCTTAAAGATATATCAATACAAAGTTATAATCGTTTAATGATTTACACCGATGACGGCGAGTACACGGCGGATATGTCAGCCCGCAGTAATGCCGTAAAATATATGGTTTGCTTTTATCACCAAAAAAATATAATCCAAAATATAGAGGATGGTCATTATGGATACTAAAAAAACAAAAAAGGCTCACGACATGAAAGGAATAAAATTTCACAGGTTTGTTTACAAAGTATTATCACCGCTTGTACGTGCTTTTCTTGCTCCAAAATTCAATTTTGATTTTGAAAAAGTTAAAATCAGCCAATCACCGTACCTTGTAATATCAAATCATGTAACCAACTGGGATGCTGTTTTGATTACATCAAGTTTTAAGAAGCACATGTATTTTGTCGCTTCTGATCAGGTTTACAGAATGGGTTTCAAAAGTAAATTGATTAAATTCCTTACTTCGCCTATACCGAGAATTAAAACAATTAATGAAACTGAAACCGTTATCGCTATATTCAAAAGTTTAAGAGCCGGGTGCAGTGTTTGTCTTTATGTCGAAGGAAATACAACTTCCGATGGTGAAACTCTTGAGATACATCCTTCAATCGGTAAACTGGTAAAAAGATCCAAAGTACCGCTTGTAACATATCGTGTTACAGGCGGCTTTTTTACAGCTCCCAAATGGGCACGCCATACGCACAAAGGA
>WQWD01000081.1 GCA_009785545.1 Treponema sp.
AAAACCCATAGCCGGGTTGAGCATAAATCCGGAAGCTGCTATTGGGCTTCGATCTGATCGCCAACGCCTGATTTCACCTATTCCCATGCCAAGTTCAAAATAAAATGGTGAAGCGCCGGGATAAAATCGTGTTGTTATAAGTCCGCCAAAACTAATAGTACTACGATCTTCTAGAGGTAAACCATTCCAAAATCCGAGTAACCCAACAGAAAAGGTATCACTTATATCATGCTCCCAGCGAGTTCCTCCGCCCAGAATGCTGGTATCAATCAAAAACCAGTTTATGCGAACACCATCTCTTTGTGAGCGTGGTTGTGCGGCAGGGGCAGCGTGAACAGTGGCGGGTTGGTTGAATGTTTGAACCGTGCCGCCTTCAAATCTGATAGACAGAACGTTTGCTACAGGGACAACAAAGATTGGACCGTCTAAAAAGTCAAAGCGGCGGTATCTGATTTCCGTTGAAGATATTTCCGTTACTCTTGCTTCGATAACATTTCCGTCTCTCATGATGATCATGTCTTGTGCGGCTACGGCACTTAGCTCTGCGAGCAGAAATACCAGAAGCCCAATCAATTGTTTTGTTTTCATTTAAGTCTCCTTACTTTTTTAGTGTGTATATATGCAAAAAGCCCTTGTCTGCTTGCTTGAAACAAGCACAGTATGCAAGGGCGTTTTTCCAAATGAGTGTAAAATGTTCCTCTGTGTTGCTGTCTGGGCAGAGCTATCCCCTGAAAAATGTCTAGAAGAGGAATTTTGGTAAAGTTTCTTCTTAGATAAGAGAGAAGATAAGAGAGAGAGAGAGAGAATTTGAATTCAACAAGCTAATTTGCCCGCAATCTGTTATCTCTTGCTTCATAATTGAATTGTAGCATGATTCATGTTAAAAGCGCAAGCACTTTGTGAGGTTTTTCTATCATTCTGTGAGCGAGCAAGTATGGAAGCGCAACAACAATCATGATTGAGAAAACACACCACCTGTCAAAACCTCGTACAAGCTGCGGCGGCAGAGGCTGATCGGGAAAACATCTCTAGTGTTCTGGCTTATTCAAATGACACAATGGCACGTTAAGTTAATTCTTTATTACATAAAGAATTAACGCATTTTGTCATTTCGCTAACCGAATAAGACAGAACACTAGGACTCCTCGCCATAGAGACCTCAAAGAGGGCTCGGAGGCGAACTCCCCCAGAGTTTTCCCGAGCAGACACCGCCGCCGCAGCTTGTACGGTGATTGTGCAGACTCTTCATGGCGATGTTGATTGCAATTATGATTGGTTTTGCACTATACTAAGCAAGATTATAACAGGAGGTCTATGGTGGCGATTCTTGAATGTAAAGGGCTTACAAAATCTTATGGAGGGAAAGCAGTTTTAAATAATGTCACTCTGAGTATAAAACCCGGTCGTATTGTGGGTCTGTTGGGGCCGAACGGCAGCGGGAAAACGACGTTAATTAAAATTGTGACAGGTTTGCTGACTGCAACATCCGGTGAGGCTACGATTGACGGCATGGCTCCGGGTGTTGAAACAAAGGCGTTAGTATCATATTTGCCGGAAATTACATACCTCAACGATTGGATGAAGGTTTCACAATTAGTCGGTTTTTTCAGTGATTTTTACGAAGATTTCGAAAGCGAGAAAGCTTATGAAATGCTGCGAAAACTTGATATAGACGAAAAACAGCCGCTTAAAACCTTGTCTAAGGGTACAAAAGAAAAAGTACAGTTGATATTGGTTATGGCGAGAAACGCAAAGCTTTATTTGCTTGATGAGCCGATTGGCGGCGTTGATCCTGCGGCACGTGACTATATTCTCAATACAATCATAAAAAACTATAATCAGAATGCGGCAGTTGTCATTTCGACACATTTGATTTCAGATGTTGAGCAAGTGCTTGACGATGTCATCTTTCTAAAATACGGTGAAATTGCTCTTGCTTCATCAGTTGATGATCTTCGGGAAAATCAAAAGATGTCTGTTGACGCATATTTCAGGGAGGTGTTCAAATGTTAGGTAAATTGATGAAATACGAGTTTATCGCAATGGGGCGTGTTTTCCTGCCTTTGTTTGGGGCGTTATTAACTTTTGCGGCTATAAACAGGCTATTAACGAGGCTTCCAAATACCACTCCGGCAGCAATAAGTATAATTGTGGTGTCAGTTTTGATTGGAGCAATTATTGTCGTTACATTGATTTTAACTATTCAGAGGTTTCGCAAAAATTTGCTTGCCGAAGAAGGTTATCTGATGATGACTCTGCCTGTAAAAACAGACCATTTGATCCTCAGTAAACTATTTGTCGCAACGATATTTAACTTTGCCAGTGTTATCGTAGTTGTGCAGGCAATACTAATTTTAACACCCTTTGATTTTGCCGGCTTTTTTGCTGCCGAGAATTGGTTTCCCATTGCTACTAACAGATATACTTATTTTTTTACATCTTTTGAGCTTGGCTTGATCTTTGTGAAAACTTTGTTAGTTGTTATACTCTCAACCTTTTCCTCGATTCTGTTGTTATACACCTGTATGGCTCTGAGCTTATTTGTTAATAGTCGGCGTGGTCTGTTCGCTTTTGGTGCATTTATAGTGATAACTACCGTAATGCAAATACTTGGCGGAATATTTACCTCTATTTTCTTTTCAAGTGGTATATATCGATATGTTGACAGGTTAATGTTCGAAATGAACCTTTTTGCCGAAACACAACTAATAATGTTAACGATCATTGCCGTATTGTTAGGAGTATGCGCAGTATTTTATTTCACGACACGGTATATGCTGAAACGGCGGCTGAATCTGCAATAAAACTTGTTAGGGAGCTGCAAATCTTCGGTTTAGGTAGTTTTCGAACAATTCCAATAGTATATTCGATATTAGTATTGGTAAATTCAAATTTATTTCATGTTTTTCCTCACAATTAAGAAGTACGCTTATTGTAATCTTAAATGAAAGGATGGAAAAAAATATGAAAATTCGAACTAAACTTTTAGGAAGTTTTGTTATTGTTGCCGCAATAGGAGTGGTAATTGGCGCATTGGGGTTTTTCAGTAACCAATCGTTAGCCGGCTCATCTGAGGATCTATTGGCTTACTCCGAACTAAGAGCCAATATATCATCAATTTTGTTCTCTCATTATATTTGGAGACACGGGCTTTCTCAAACAGTATATGAAGGAGAAGTGTTTACAGGTTCACTTGATGGAAATACCTGTTCTCTGGGAAGGTGGCTGAATAGCGATGAAGTCAATCAAAAAACAGATTCGGAGATTCTCGGGCTGTTGGATTTGATTGTTGAACCTCATAATTTTATTCACACCAAAGCAGCGTTGATTACCAATCATCTTAACAACGATAATCAAGGTGAAGCTATAAGATTATTCAGAGAAGAAATTCTGCCCAAAACAGCGGAGGTTATTTCGCTTCTGGAAAAAATTGACGAACGTTACGGTGTTCTGATGAACATTGAAATTTATGAAATCCTTGAGCTTTCCCATCTATTTGTTATTTTTATTCTTGTATTTATCATTGTCGCTGTAATTGTCAGTGTTATTTTGGCGTTAAGCATTACATCGAATATTGTTAAACCGATTTTGCCGTTTTCCGCCTTTATGGAAAAAGTCAGCGCTACAGGTGACATTGTTATGCGCGGGGAAGAAAGCAAAATAATGGAAAGGTATGAAAAGAGAGGTGACGAAATCGGAAGGATGATCCGTTCTTTTAGCGACACTATTGCAAAAATCAAAGGAATGGTT
This sequence comes from Treponema sp., assembly GCA_009785545.1. Classification (GTDB taxonomy): domain Bacteria; phylum Spirochaetota; class Spirochaetia; order Treponematales; family Breznakiellaceae; genus WQXQ01. The sequence continues at coordinate 3,751 of WQWD01000081.1, forward strand.
TTAAGCATTAAGGGAGAAGCGGCTAAATTGTCCGATATCGGCGCAGATCTTGCAAGTAACATGAACCAAACTGCCGCCGCTGTTAACGAGATTACCGCTAATGTTCAGAGTATCAAAACCCGTGTTGTAAATCAAAGCGCAAGTGTTACCGAAACCAACGCTACAATGGAACAAGTTACAACAAATATCGATAAACTTAATTCTCATGTTGAAGATCAGAGTACCCATGTAACTCAGGCTTCTTCCTCAATCGAAGAAATGGTAGCTAACATTCATTCTGTTATTGCCACTCTCATAAAAAATACAGAAAATGTAAACCACCTGAAGGAAGCTTCCGAAGTAGGGCGCACCGGGTTACAGGATGTTGCGGCAGATATTCAGGAAATTGCCCGTGAATCAGAAGGTTTAATGGAGATAAATGCAGTAATCGAAAATATCGCCAGCCAAACTAACTTGTTGAGTATGAACGCCGCAATTGAGGCTGCTCACGCCGGAGAGGCAGGGCGGGGCTTTTCCGTTGTTGCCGATGAGATTCGCAAGCTGGCGGAAGGTTCCACCGAACAGTCAAAGACCATCGCCACAGTACTAAGGAAGATAAAAGAGTCTATGGACAAGATAACAAGGTCTACCGAAAATGTTTTGAACAAATTCGAAGCTATAGATTCCAATGTCAGGCTTGTTGCGGAACAAGGCGAAAATATCCGCAATGCGATGGAAGAGCAGGGGCACGGTTCTAAACAGCTTCTTGACGGTGTAATTAATGTAAAAGATATTACACGGCAGGTAAGAAGCGGTTCAAATGAAATGCTCGAAGGAGCCAAAGAGGTAATTCAGGAAAGCATGAACCTTGAAAGAGTTACACAGGAAATATCTTCGGGTATGAATGAAATGGCTTTAGGCGCAGATCAGATCAATGTAGCAGTACATCACGTTAATGAAATTTCTGTTAAAAACAGTGAAGGCATTGCAACATTGATTAGAGAAGTTTCCAAATTTACAGTTGAGTAAACGATGAAGCTTGTCCCAAAACTGACCGAGTTTTGGGACAAGCGATTACCCCAAGTAATCTGAAAGTCTTCTATAACATTGGTTTACGATATGTTTTTGGTCTAAATCCACATCTTCGTCGAGTTCATCAATTAATGCTTCAAGGCTGGCAAGGCTTTCGTTAACACAGGTGTGAAAACCTCGGGAAGCTCTAAACCTGTAATTTTCCGAACCGTCTGTGAAAAGTCCCAAAAACCCTAAATCACGGACAGGGTCTCCGCTGCGGTTTTTTTTCCATATAACAGGTTTTGCAAGATTTTCTATATGTTTTAATAATTCACAAAGGTTTTCACGTGAGTTGAAGTTTTCTTTACGGGGCCATCTCCTGTTAAAAATACCGTCAACGTCAAGAGTGGGAGAGAGCGATAAGATAAGCTCGAGTTTTTCTCCTTCCAAAAGATTAAACTGATTATTGATAATGATTTTTCCCTTTAATTTTTTGTAAACTGTTTCACTGTTAAGGTGATCTTTGATACGATCAAGTTTTTCCCAAGGCAGCAAAACGGTTTTTTTGCCTTTGAATGTGCTTATTTCGAATGTCTCATCCTCTATTTTTATATGGTTGGTAAAATGAGGCTGTCCCAAAACTTCAGTTTTTGGGACAGCTTCCTTAGATTTAAATGAAAAAGCGGCATTTATGACGCTTTTTCGGAAGCCTGTCTCAAAACTGACCGAGTTTTGAGACAAGCTCCAATCTCTGATAATTTGTTTCTGAGGTTTCTTTGTTTCCGATTTTTGACCTTTTGATTTTCCGTATTCATCGTATTTTGCCGGCTCTGATCCCGTTTTTTCAAACTCAGTTTGAACGAAAAGCCGTGAGCTAATACCTGCCCATTTGCTGTGTAAATGGGTGGATAAACGCTGTAAAACTGATTTTGAGAGCGGAGAAACCGACATTGCGTACATTCGTGATGTTCTGATTATTTCTCCGGCAACAATAAAAGATGGATCTTTACGAAACATCACAGATCCGGGGTGAATTATTATTTTATTTTCTGTTAAGCTGCGGTAAGAGCTCGATCTTCCCCGCATATTATGTGAGCCTTCACGAACGCACACAAACTGTATCATTCCGCACCCAATACAGCATAAATAATCATCAATTTGGCTGCCCGAAATTATTTCTGGATTGTAGTGAACTGGAATTTTCATCGACGCCAAAATTTCTTCAAGCTGATACACAACATTTGCTATTTCCGCTGCCGCTCGTTCATCCAGATAATTTTTTTCGCAAAACTTTAGTTTATTTGTAGAGTCCTTATACGACTTAAACAGTTTTAAGTATGATACAAAATCGCCGTTCTCATCACGGAAACGGTGATGAGCCTGCCGTGCGTCAGTTTCTTCTCCCGGAGGCAGGATATACGGGCTTTGCGTGGATAAAAATGCCGCCGCTATGATTGTTTCCCGTATTATATCGGGATAACGTTGTATCGCTTCCACAATTATGCGTGAATGACGTGGAGCTAAAGGAAATTCTGTCATAAGCTTGCCGATGTTTGACAAACTTCTGTCGCTTTCTAAAGCTTCAAGTAAATTTAAAGTATCGATTCCGCCGATAATTCCTGATTTATCAGGAGCTGTAATAAAATCAAAGTCTTCAAAGTTTGTAATTCCTAGTACTGCCATTCGTAAAATAACTTCTGATAAATCTGTGCGGAAAATTTCTTCTGCTGTATACAAAGATCGATTCTCAAAATCTTTACGTGTGTATAGTCTGTAACAAATTCCTTCACGTGTCCGCCCTGCTCGTCCCTTGCGTTGATTTGCGGAAGCTTTTGATATTGGTGCTTCGATTAAACTTGATGTGAAGGAACGGGGGTTATACCAATTAAGTTTAGCCAGCCCTGAGTCGATTACGCAGGCAATTCCATTAATTGTAACCGATGTTTCTGCGATATTTGTTGATATAACAACTTTTGTTTTTCCTTTTGGGGTTTCTTCAAAAACTTTTTCCTGCTCTTCTTTTCCAAGCCGCCCGTACAGCGGTAAAATATGCAAATATTTTCCAACAGACGAAAAAGTAAGCCGTCCCATACATTCTTTGATCATTTTTTCGCCGGAAAGAAAAATTAAAATATCGCCTTCACGTTTTTCACTGACAAAACGAGTAACAATTCCTTCGATTTTTACCAAAATCATCTCATCTGAGCTGTTATTTCCGGCAGAATCCCGCTTTTTTTCATGGAATTCTGTTCCTTTCCTTTTATTTTTTGCTGATTGTTCGTTATATATTGTTGATTGATAACTATTAGTGTTAATTGGATCGTAGATCAATGTAACCGGGAATCTTTGCGCATCTATTTTTACAATAGGACATTCTCCTAAATATTCGGAAAAAACATCCGCATTTATTGTTGCCGAAGAAATAATTACTTTAAAATCCGGCCGGTGTTCCATTACTCTTTTGAGTAAACCAAGTATAAAATCGATGTTTAAACTTCTTTCATGCGCTTCATCTATTATTAAAACACTGTATTTTGATAAAAAAGGATCGAGTTTCATCTCCTGAAGAAGAATTCCGTCTGTCATAATTTTAATTTTAGTTTCATGGTTTGTCAGATCATCAAACCGCATTTTGTAACCAATAAGACCGGGAATAACAGTATTTGTTTGGCGGGCAATAAATTCACTCACAGACATTGCAGCGATTCGCCTTGGTTGAGTTACTCCGATGATTCCGTTTTTTGCGTATCCGGCGTTGTAAAGTATTACAGGGAGCTGTGTTGTTTTACCGGAGCCTGTTGGACTTTCAACGACAAGCGCTTGATTATTTTCTAATACCGATAAAATATTTTGTTGATTTTTGTAGACAGGAAGTTCAATATAGTTCATAATAAATATTATTATAACAGCTTGATCAAAAAAAAAATAGTTGGTATATTTTATTTTGTCCGATAAAAATAATTTGAATTATCAGACCTAAGAAACTATGGAGGATGTTAATGGCTAAACAGAAAAATGTTTACTTTTTCGGCAACGGCAAAGCCGACGGAGATGCGAAGATGAAATTCGTGTTGGGCGGCAAGGGCGCTAATCTTGCCGAGATGACGAATCTTGGAATTCCGGTTCCGCCGGGCTTTACTATTTCTACTGATGTATGCGCAGCTTATTACGAAAACAAAAACAAATATCCTGCGGGATTAAAAGAAGAAGTCGAAGCAAATCTAAAAAAACTTGAAACTGTAATGAAAAAGAAACTCGGCGATCCAAACGATCCGCTTTTGGTTTCTATTCGTTCAGGCGCTGCGGCATCTATGCCCGGCATGATGGACACAATTCTCAACTTGGGAATCAGCGACAAAGCGGTTAAAGGGCTTGCCAATAAAACAGGAAACCCTCGTTTTGCGTGGGACGCATACAGACGTTTTATTCAGATGTACGGCGATGTTGTAATGGGCGTTGATCACGATTATTTCGAAGACGCTCTGTCCGCAATGAAGAAAAACAAAAAAACAGAACTTGACACAGACCTTACCGCTGACGATTTGGAAAACCTTGTTAATCAATACAAACAAATTGTAAAAAAACATTCCGGCAAAGATTTCCCGCAAAACCCGCTCGATCAGCTTTGGGGATCAGTAAACGCAGTTTTTGATTCATGGATGAATGAAAGAGCGATAAAATACCGCCAAATAGAGAATATTAAAGGGTTAAAAGGAACCGCTGTTAATGTTCAGTCAATGGTTTTTGGCAATTTTGGCGATGATTCAGGAACTGGTGTATGTTTCAGCCGTGATCCTTCTACCGGCGAAAATGTATTCTACGGCGAATATCTTATGAACGCTCAAGGCGAAGATGTTGTTGCAGGAATCAGAACTCCAGAAAGAATCTCAAAACTGGAAAAAAACAATCCGGCTATCTATAAACAATTGATCGGTATCAAAAATAAACTTGAAAAACATTTTACCGATATGCAAGACATGGAATTTACCGTTCAGCAGGATATTCTTTACATTCTGCAAACTCGTAACGGAAAACGTGCGGGGACTGCCGCTGTAAAATGCGCAGTAGACATGGTAGCCGAAGGTTTAATCGACAAAAATACAGCTATCTTGCGTGTAACGCCCGGTCATCTTGATCAATTACTCCACCCAATGATCGATGTAAAAGCAAAAAAAGACGCAAAAGCCATCACCAAAGGGTTAAACGCTTCTCCGGGCGCTGCTTGCGGCAGAATCGTTTACACTGCAAAAGACGCTGAAAACTGGCACGCCAGAGGCGAAAAAGTTATGATGGTTCGCAAAGAAACATGCCCCGAAGATATTGGCGGAATGGTTGTTGCTCAGGGTATTCTTACCTCCACAGGCGGTATGACAAGTCATGCTGCAGTTGTAGCTCGTGGCATGGGAAC
>WQWD01000082.1 GCA_009785545.1 Treponema sp.
ATAACACTATATTTGATAAAACTTTGACAAGTATCAATAAATACAGTATGTTATGGTTTGGAAATCTTTTTCATTTTAGGAGCGATCAGTGACAAATAAAATCCCAACAAGAATTTACCTTTCCGAAGACGAAATGCCGAAGTTTTGGTACAACCTCAGGGCGGACATGAAAGACAAGCCCGATCCGATACTACACCCTAAAACCTTAAAACCTGTTACTTCTGAGGATCTTGCCGGAGTATTTTGCAAAAGCGTAATAGAGCAGGAGCTAGATGAGAGTACGCGCGAAATACCTATTCCTGCCGATATTCTGGATTTTTATCGAGCGTATCGGCCTTCTCCGCTTATACGGGCGTATTATCTGGAAAGAGCTCTTGATACGCCGGCGCATATTTACTACAAATTCGAGGGAACCAATACATCCGGCTCTCATAAACTTAATTCCGCCGGGCCTCAAGGATATTATGCCAAAGCGGAAGGTTTTACATCACTAACCACAGAAACTGGAGCCGGACAGTGGGGGACTGCGATGGCGATGGCTTGCGGGTTTTACGATCTAAAATTGACAGTATACATGGTAAAAGTCAGCGCCGAGCAAAAGCCGTACCGCAAAGCGCTGATGGAAGCGTATGGAGCCAACGTTATTCCGTCTCCTTCTGATATTACTGAATCCGGGCGAAAAATCCTGTCCGATGATCCCTTGTCAACCGGCTCTTTGGGCTGCGCTATTTCCGAAGCGATCGAAACGGCGGTAAAAACCGATAAATGCCGGTATGTGCTTGGAAGCGTTCTTAATCATGTCATGTTACATCAAACTGTTATCGGTTTGGAAGCAAAAACAGCGTTAGACAAATACGGAATAAAACCTGACATAATTATTGGCTGCGCCGGAGGCGGTTCAAACTTGGGCGGGCTTATAGCTCCGTTTATGAGAGAAAAACTAAACGGCAGCTCAAAGACCCGCTTTATCGCGGTAGAACCGGCTTCGTGTCCTTCGTTCACACGAGGCAGATATGCTTATGATTTTGGCGATACGGCAAAAACGACCCCGCTTATCAGGATGAATACATTGGGCAGCGGTTATATTCCGTCTGCAAACCACGCAGGCGGCTTGCGTTATCACGGAATGAACTCGACACTTTCCAAATTGTATCAGGACGGTTACATGGAAGCTCGTGCGGAAACACAAATCGGCGTATTTGATGCAGCGATAAAGTTTATGAAAGTCGAAGGCATACTTCCAGCGCCGGAATCTTCTCACGCAATCAAAGCCGCTATAGATGAGGCTCTTGAATGTAAAAAAACAGGCGAAAAAAAGGTTATCCTTTTTGGTTTAAGCGGAACGGGTTTTTTTGATATGACAGCTTACACAGCGTATAACGAAAAAACAATGAGCGACTATACCCCGAGCGATACTGATCTTAAACGTGGTTTCGATTCCATCCCGGATATACCGCAGAATGTGTGCCGTTAGTTGGCTGTCAGTCGGCTGTTAGCCCCATGAATTTATGAGGACACTCAAATCATCCGATAATGAAATAGGAGTATACCATTAAAAAGCTATTGTTGATTTTTGTTGTTCTAATGACAGTTATATTGCCGGTCGCATTATTTGCGCAAGAAGATCAAGTTGTTCTCTTCCACGGTTTTCCATGGGGAACCAGCGTACAGGATTTTACAGCCGCAGTGGGTGAGCCTGCCCATACCGAAGAGTTTAACGGCCTTCAATCATTGGTTTTTCGAAATATTCGTGCGTTTGGATATTCTGCGTTTATGGTAGCGTTTTTTTCGGACAATGGTCTTGAAGGCGGCACTTTTTATTTTGAGACAACCGGCCTCGAAGAGCTCATGAGGTGTTACGCTGATATTCAAACTGCGCTTATAGCATTGTATGGACCTACTTTGCTTTACGAAGAGTTAGGCAGAGAAATGCGTATTTATGAAACTTCATGGAATCTTTCTGACGGATATATTTATCTTAGGGTAAACACACGCTGGTGGGATGAACCTGTAACGCTTTGGTTTTCATCTCCAGAATTAACAAGACTCTTAAGAGGAAACTGATTCAAATATAGTTCCTCCGCCAATTACAATGTCTCCATCGTACATTACAACAGCCTGCCCGGGCGTTATCGCACGTTGAGGTTTGTCGAATTCAATATGAAGGGTGTCCTCTTCGGTTTGCTCGGCAATGGCATTTTGTTCTGTCTGTAAATAACGTGTTTTTACCATAACTCGTGTAGGCTTTTTTAAATCCGCACAGGCTATCAGGTTGACAGCGTTAGCAGACAATGCTTTGCTGAATAAAGTGTTGTCTGGTCCCAGTGTAACCGTATTTGCGGCAGTTGACTTGGAAGCTACATAAACAGGAACGTTAGCCGCAACTCCGAGTCCTCTGCGCTGTCCGATTGTATAACGGATAAGTCCCTTGTGTTTTCCGATTGTTTTTCCTTCCATGTTAAGGATGTCCCCGTGCGGATATGTTTTGCCCGTATATGCCTCGATGAATTTGCCGTAATCGCCGTCGGGTACAAAACAAATGTCCTGACTTTCTCCCTTGCCGGCGTTAACAAAATTTTTGTTTTCCGCTATTTTTCGCACTGTTTCTTTTTCGAGATCTCCCAGCGGAAAACGTGTCCGCTTAAGCTGTTTTTGAGTCAGGCAGTACAAAACATAACTTTGATCTTTTTTTTCGTCTAACGCTTTTAACAATAAATATCTGCCGCTGACGGGGTCTTCTTTTATTCGTGCGTAATGCCCGGTGACAAGCAGATCAAAGTCAAGCTGACGGGTTCGCAACAGGAGAGAATTAAACTTGATATGACGGTTACATTCAATGCAGGGGTTTGGGGTAAGGCCTTGTTCGTAGGATTCTATAAAATGACGGACAACATATTTATCAAACTCTTCGGTAAAATTAAGTACATAATGATCCATGCCAAGAGCGAAGGCAGTTTTTCTGGCATCGTTTACATCCGCAAGCGAACAGCAGCTGCTTTCGCCGTTAAAAAGCTTTAATGTTATGCCGACACATTCGAAACCTTGCTCTAAACTAAGGGCGGCGGCAACAGAACTGTCAACGCCGCCCGACATAGCGATTACTGCTTTGTTCAATAGTTTTCTGGTTTGATCTGGAAGTACGCCTTAGGATGTTTACAAACCGGACAAAGCTCAGGCGCTTTTTGAGATGTGGCTATATGTCCGCAGTTGGAACAATGCCATGATTTGCTGTCATCGCGTGCAAATACAACCCCGCTTTCGATATTGGCGAGAAGTTTTCGATAACGTTCTTCATGTTCTTTTTCGATTTTGCCAACCATATTAAATAAAGCGGCAATAACGTCAAAGCCTTCTTCTTTTGCGGTTTTCTCAAAACCTGCGTACATATCTGTCCACTCATGGTTTTCGCCGTTGGCGGCATCTTTTAAGTTTTCTGTAGTTGCCGGAATATCATCGCCGTGCAGAAGTTTAAACCAAATTTTTGCGTGTTCTTTTTCGTTTAAAGCAGTCTCGCGAAATATCGCGCCAATTTGTTGATAACCTTCTTTTTCTGCTTTTGAAGCGAAATACTGATACTTTGTGTGAGCTTGCGATTCGCCAGCGAATGCCGCCATCAGATTTTGTTCGGTTTTCGAACCTTTTAATTCAGCCATATAGTCTCCTCATAAAAATTTATACATACAAATATAATGTAAAAGCGTTCTTTAGACAAGTAAGGATACGCAGTAAGTATGCGCAATTTCCTTTTTTGCCTATTATTTTTTTGTAACTTTAAATTGCCGGGCAATTTCACCTAACGTTTAAGGTAACTGACGTTTTGCCAGCCCGAATAAGGGCTTGCGCAGCAAGACCAGGTCTGGCAAAATGTGGGTGGAGTGAGGCGTGGGAATGGAGCGTAGCGAAATGAACTAGCCGAACATAATCCTAGCTGCCCTCCGGCGGCGTACAGTTACCGATTGTTAAGTGCTGGTTTGCTATTTGACTTTTTACTCTTACTCTATCTCACCAACTTCTTTTGCTTTAGATACTTAAATTAGTCCCACAGGTGGAGCAAAATTTTATACCTGCTTGCCTCTTTACTTTGTTACCACATGTGCCACATAATACTTCTGATTCATTAACCTTTATTTCTTCTTTTTTACTTCCAAAATAATTAGGAGCAAAGCCTACCGTTAACAGTGCTATAAATCCAAAAAAGAAACCAAAAATACCCCATAAAACACTGTTATACCCTTTTTTCTCAGCAAGCCAACCTGTAAGAAATGCAGTTGAAAAATAATAAATAACCAAAGTAATTACAATTACTGTTAAATAACCTGCAAATGGATCATGCATCCCCATTTTTTCCTCCTGATCTTTGTTCTAAATTTAAATTATTTCCACAGGAGGAGCAAAACTTTATGCCAGCTTGCTCTTTTACTTTGTTGCCACAGGTGGAACATAATATTTCTGACTCATTAACTTTTACTTCTGCTCCGCAATACTGACAAAAAATAGCATCCTTATTTAATAACATCTTGCAAGAGGCACATTTTTTTTCATTTTCTACATTTACATCATATGGATATGTTGAAGCCGTTTCACCTTGTAACAGATTATTGTTAAATATATTCAATGCTATGACGCAAATGACTGTTCCTGCACCTACTATGAGCGTAAAAAATAATAATGCGTAATTGGTTGTTGTCGAAAATACTGTAAAGCTCAATATCATATTTTGAGCAAAATTAAGCATATTACCAGTTAAAGAGGAAACAATTACTGATATAAATGCAATTAAAAATGATATACCTAGTCCTATGTATGTTAAAATTGAAAATATTTTTATATTTTCAAATGGTTTGAACAAATTTGCAATTATGTTGTTCCAAATATTACTAACTAAGGATAAGGACAATCGAAAATATATTATTGAAAATGCTAATATACTTCCACCTAAGAGTAGTAACAAAAATAATCCAGGCACAATATTCACCGCTGTATCTGCTACCGTTACCAATGCAATAAATAAAGATAAAACAATCAAACATGATGCTATAAAAATGATAAATATATATATTTTAAATAATGTTAATGCTGGAAATGTTTTTTCTGGTTCTTTGGGAGCTTTGGAAGCTGCAAAAATTAACCAGAAACCCGTTATGGGCAATGCAATTATTAACATAGATAATATTGTTAATATATTGAGTGCTGTAAACGTCATAAATATACTACCTACGGAGTATAAAATTATTCCAACTAAAAAAAGTGTAGAGCTACCTACACTGTGTAATTTTTCTATGTAACTTCCCGGGGCATAATGGGTTACTGCTGGTTTTTTATATGAGGTATAATTTTGTGATTGTTGAATGTTATTATTCTGAATACCTCTTCCACATTCTGCACAAAATTTTCCAACCATTTTATTTCCACATTCTACACAATACATTCTTCCCCTTCCTTTTTCAATAAAATACGTTAGTATTAGGTAATGATTTCATCATTATAACATATAAATATTATTTGTCAAGGTATATTTTGAAATATTTTGCAAACTTGCACCTAACTCTTAGTTTTTTTCCCCATCATGAATGAAACGGCAAATCCGGCAAATAGGCAGCCTATCGAAACTATTATGCCGGCGATACCGCTTCCAAATCCACCCGGGTACAAAACAACGATTGAACCTATTACCAATCCCAGTACAGCGCCGTATGTCAGTCTTGGTGCTTTTGAAAGCAGGAAACGTATCAATGCTGCTCCAAGCATAAGCCCCAATACCGCTCCTAAAATTACCGGGATTAAAAGCGGAATATTTAAGTCTGATACTGATTGTAAGACAGTGCGGTAAAAACCCAAAATAAGCAGTACAAAAGCGCCCGAGATTCCCGGAATGATCATCGCGGCAGCACTGAGCGCTCCAACAACCATCAGGATTCCAAACAGGGGCAGGGTAAGTTCTGTGTAAACTGCCGGACCTTCTTCAGGCCTTAATATGGTCATAATAACCATCAGGGCGAATGTTAAAAAAACGCAAATAACAACGGGAAAAGAGGGAAGCCGCAATTTGTTTTTTGCTGAAGATACTTGTAAATAAACAGCGGGTAAACTGCCGGCGATTATGCCGATAAAAAACCAGTACGTAGGGATCTCGTAATTGTTAAACAACACAGTAAAGATGTTACTTGCAAAAAAAATCCCCGTTATGCCGCCAATTACCAAAGGAAGCCAAAACTTCCATGCGCCGAACAATTTTTTTATGTCAGGTACAATGGTATTTATCAATTGAGTATAAATGTTAAATGCCACTGCCATTGTAGCTACGGAAATTCCGGGAATTATTGATGTGATTCCTAAAACAAATCCAATTAACGTTAGTTTAATCAATTCCATAAAGATTTTGGATAAACTCCGGCGGCTGTCAGTTCATCTATTTTTTTGATAGCTTGTTCTCTGTCTTCTTTGTAAGTTACGCCAAACCAGTCTGAGTCTGCATTAAGAACTTTTATTTTGATAAGCCCCTTTTTCAAAAAACTATCAGCGGCTTTCGGGATAAAACATTCGCTTTTAATTTGCGCTTTTACATCAGATGAAAAATCATCCAGAAAATCATTGAAGTATTTTTTAAACTCAGGGATTATATCCGGCATAAATCCCCAAAAATTCATGGATACTGGAGAAGTGCCGGGAAGTTCACGAATCGAACCATCAGAAAAAGTGTTAATAATAGACCCGTCTTTTTTTTCGATTGCGGTAAGTTCATCTACGCTGACAAGATAATCGTTGTCAACCTCGCAAACGCCACGTGCTACAGTTCCCTGACTGCTCAGTGTGTTTTCCAGCCGATACGGCACTATTGAGTTTGAGGCATTACTTCCGCTTAAATGTTTGCCCATAACGGCAAACGCTTCTCTTCCGTAAAAGTCATCGGCGTTTAAAATTGTAAATGGTGCGTCTATTTTGTCTGCGGCGCAGAGCAATGCGTGCCCTGTTCCCCAAGGTTTAGTTCTTCCCGCTTCCTGCGCCGCACGGAAAATGTCAGGCGGAATAAGAGTGTCAGGATTTTGAAAAGCCAATTCGCAATGGACTTTTGATTCCATTCGTGCGAGGACTAGCTCCCGAAAATCTTTTTCGATGTCACTGCGGATAATGAACACAACTTTTTCAAACCCCGATTGAATGGCATCGTACACAGAATAATCGAGTAATACCTCGTCGTTTTTCCCGATTTTCTCCATTTGTTTAAGTCCGCCGTAACGGCTTCCCATACCGGCGGCAAGTACAACTAAAATAGGCCCTTTCATATTTTCTCCTTGTCAAAATAAATTTTTACTTTTTATTGTATGTAATAATTGAAAAATTTTCCAGATTGACAGTTTCCGTTTTTTCCCAGTCGCCGCTTTCGCTGTCATCAATTTCCGGAAAATAAGTATCACCGTCATAATGCCCGGGAATCAGAGTAAGGTCAATTTTATTCGCTAAAGGCAAAGCTTGTTTGTAAATTGATTCCCCGCCGCAAATAAATATTTTTTCGTAATCAAGACAACATTCAATGGCAGAGTAGAGGGAGTCGCATATTTTCACAGGCTCGGCGGACACAGGTGGAAGCATTGATTTGGAAATAACGATATTAAGCCGACCGGGCAGCGGTTTTTTGGGGAGAGATTCCCAGGTTTTTCTGCCCATGATACACGGCCAGCCCATTGTCATTTCCTTAAAGCGAGAAAGATCCCCCTTAGTCTGCCATGGCAAAGCGTTACCTTTTCCAATAACCCGATTTTCCGACATTGCGGCAATAATAACAATTTTTTGGTTCATACTGCAATCTCAAATTTTATCGCCGGATGCGGATCGTAATTTTCGATAACAGTATCGCTGTAGTGCCAGTCAAAAATCGATGTAAAGTTTTCTGTTTTAATTTTTGGCAGCGGTCTTGATTCTCGCTCCATTTGTCTACCGATGGCTTCGAGGTGGTTAACATAAATGTGTGTATCTCCCAAAAAGCCGACAAGCTTGCCTTCTTCCAGATTTGCTTCTTTTGCCAGCAAATGCAGAAGGCAGCCGTAACTGGCGATGTTAAATGGTAATCCCAGTGCAACATCTACAGAACGTTGATTCCAAAGCAGATTTAACTTGCCGCCTATAACCGTTACCTGAAAAGAGTAGTGGCATGGAGGCAGAGCCATGCGGGATAAATCGCACGGATTCCACGCTGTTACAATCATTCGTCTTGAATCGGGATCGGTTTTTAGTGTTTCTACAACTTGCCGTAATTGGTCTACTCCTTGTCCTTCGGTTTTTGTGTTATGTGCCGTATATCGTGCGCCGAAATTACGCCATTGCCAGCCGTAGACCGGGCCGAGTTCACGTTCGTTCATCATTTTTGTTTTTGTATGATCGTCGTTGCCATAAGGAATTATGTCAGGGCTGCACCATTCATCCCATATATGGTTATTTTGATTTTTCAGCCATTCTTTGTCGGTAAAACCTCGAATAAAAAATTCCAATTCCGATGTTACCAGCCTGAAAGGGACTTTTTTTGTCGTTAAAAGCGGAAACCCTTCCGCCATGTCATGCTCAAACATAGTGCCGGCAATAGCCAGAGCATTAATACCAGTGCGGTTTGTTTTTTGGAAACCTGTCTCAATTATTTTTTGCACAATTTCGTGGTACGCTTTCATATCGAAGTTAGTTTAACATATTTTAGCTGGAAGAAAAAGTACGCAAAGGGACTGCGGGCGGCGGTGTCTGCTCGGAAAAACTTTGGGGGAGACCGCCTCCGAGCCTCTTGCGAGTCTCTCTGGCGGAGAGTCCCAAAGATGTTTTCCCGATCAGTCACCGCTGCCCGCAGTCCCTTTGCGTACAAGCCCTTCTAGGGATGTTGTTGACAACAGATGGCATAGGACACATCAACCTCATCAAGTAGAACTTTTCTTTTAAAACTACCTTGACTATTAAGCAAAAATGTTATAAACATAAATAAGTGTATAATAAAATCGTATTAACAGGAAGTTTTGGGAAAGTTCTCTCCAATCACTCACCCAGTGGGAATTTGTATGCAACAAAGCGAGCGTTACCACCCCAAAACAGGCTAACACATCCACTATATATACTGCCATCCTACCCCCCTCCCCACCCAACGAA
>WQWD01000083.1 GCA_009785545.1 Treponema sp.
ACTTGCCAAAAAATATTTTTTTTAGTAATATAAAGATAATCGGGGAGTTTCCAGAGCGGTCAAATGGGGCAGACTGTAAATCTGTTGGCTCAGCCTTCAATGGTTCGAATCCATTACTCCCCAACAAACATGGCAGATAGCAGACAACGCTATCTGCTTTTTTTTGCACAAATTTAAAGAGGGAATAAACATGGATTCGAACCAGAGTGCCGTACCCCGAAAAGGCGAATCCATTACTCTCCAACAAACAAGGCAGATAGCAGATAACGTTATCTGCTTTTTTTTATTTTATTAAAATAAAACAACAAAAATATGAATTTGAACAAGAGTGCCGTACTCCAGAAAGCACAAACTAACAATTTTATACAAAAAAACTATAGCCAAAACATCACATTTATGCCATAATCTATTAATTTTATAAAAGGAAAATTGCAAACCATGGCTTGCGAAAAACAAGATATACAAAATAAAAACTCCATTCTCATTATTGATGATGAAAAAATAAACCTCCAAATCCTTGCCCGTATATTAGGTTCAGAGTATACAATCTATACTGCGGCTAACGGGTTAGACGGTATTGAAATAGCCAAAAATTGTAAACCGGATCTTATTTTACTTGATATTCTAATACCCGGAATGGACGGCTACGAGACGCTTATAGAACTAAAAAGCTGCGCAGAAACCAAACATATTCGAGTTATTTTTATTACAAGTTTAAATAATTCTGAAGATGAGGAAAAAGGATTGTCACTTGAAGCTGCTGACTATATAACAAAGCCGTTCAGCGATAATGTTGTTAAATTGCGTGTACAAAACCAAATACAAATTATAAATCAGTTTCGCTTCATCGAGCATCATGGAATGATCGATCAACTGACAAATATTCCTAACAGGCGCGGTTTTGATAACAGACTGCAAATTGAATGGAATCATGCGATACGTGAAAAAACACCTATCAGTATTCTGATGATGGATATTGACAATTTTAAATATCTTAACGATACGTACGGTCATCAATGGGGAGATATAGTACTTCAGAAAACAGCGGAAGTTTTCTTAAGCTCCTTAAAAAGATCCGGTGATCTTGTCGCCCGCTGGGGAGGTGAAGAATTTGTCGTTTTACTGCCAAACACTCCTCAGTCAGGCGCAATTGACATTGCGGAAAGAATTCGTGTTAATCTTGAAAATACAATGATTCCGTATACAAGTGATCAAGTTTTAAAAATAACAATAAGTATCGGAGTAAATTCGCTTATCCCTTTACAGAGTACTTCAGTGAGTGACTTCATTTCTGATGCTGATAAAAGGCTTTACCATGTAAAACAAACCGGGAAAAATGGAGTGCATTACTTGTAAAGTATGGAGAAAATGAACTTGGGGAAAAAAACAATATTTCTTGTTGATGATGACATAACAAATCTCGCAATAGGCAATGACACATTAAGTCCGTTGTATAAAGTTTTTACAGTAAACTCGGCGCTGCGGTTATTTAAGATGCTCGAAACTCATATTCCTGATTTAATACTTCTGGATGTTGAAATGCCGGAAATGAACGGTTATGAAACTATTATAAAACTTAAAGAACACGAAAAAACAAAAAATATTCCTGTGTTATTTCTTACAGCGCAAAATAATATTGAAAATGAGTTAAAAGGATTATCGTTAGGAGCGTTAGATTACATAATAAAACCATTTTCCCCTCCCCTCTTGATAAAACGTATCGAAATACATTTGCTTGTGGAGTCTCAAAGAAAACAACTTGTCACTTTTAATGATAATTTGCAGTTAAGGATCGAAGAAAGAACACGAAAAGTTATTGAACTTAAAAACGCCTTTTTAAGAACAATTGCCGAACTTGTCGAATGCCGGGACGGCTCCACAGGAGAGCACATTGGAAGAACAGAGCTATATATGAGCATATTGATGGATTCGCTTCAGAAACATCCTATATACAAGGATGAAGTTTCATTATGGGACAAAGAGCTTGTTTTGCAATCAGCACAGCTTCACGATGTAGGCAAAATTGCTGTAAATGACGACATTCTTCAAAAACAGGGAAAACTTTCCGCCGAAGAATTCAATGAAATAAAAAGGCACGTAACGTTAGGCGAAGGTATAATTGACAGAATCAAAAAAATTACAACAGAACGCACGTTTTTGGATCAGGCGAAAATTTTAATATCAACACACCATGAAAAATGGGATGGAACGGGATACCCAAGAGGATTAAAAGGCAATGAAATTCCTCTTCAGGGAAGAATGATGGCAATCGCAGATGTATACGACGCTCTCACATCCTATAGACCTTACAAAAAAGCGCTTACTCATGAAGAATCAGTCGAAATTATTTTAAATAACAAAAATAAACATTTTGACCCTAATTTAGTAGATGTATTTCTTGATGTATCAGATAAATTCAGCGAGGTAAAAATTTTTTTTAATGACAATATCGAAGATATTGAAGTATTGGAGGATGAATAATGGAAAATGTATTCAAAAAGAAACATATGTCTTTCACCTGGGAAGGTCTGGGTAACATCAAAGAAGGCCGTGGAAATTTGGGTGAAGGTATGCCGGTACTTGTTTACCGTCTTATGCAATTTACCATGGTTGACGTGCTTACAAAAGAATTTGGCACTGAAAAAACGAACCATTTTCTGAGGGAAGCCGGGAAACTCGCCGGAACCGAATTTGCACGTAACGCATTGGACTTAACGGCAGATCTTAACACTTTTGTCGCTAATCTGCAAAAGGCGCTCGAAAACTTAAAAATCGGCATCCTTCGCATAGAGTCAATCGATGAGAGCGCAAACAACATCATTTTAACGGTTGCCGAAGACCTTGATTGCTCAGGACTCCCAATCACAGATGAAACAGTCTGTGTTTATGACGAAGGTTTTATCGCCGGAATACTCAATGTATATACGGGCAAGTCTTTCGATGTAAAAGAGATCGACTGCTGGTCAAGCGGCGACAGGGTATGCCGCTTCAAGTGTACGGCTGAATAAAAGAGCGAAAAAGATGACGGACTTAAAGGAAAATTTACAAGAAGATACGCATCAACTCAAACCTGTCGCAGATACGCTTTTTGACTATTTACACGACGTTATATACAAACCTTTAAACGCCTCTCTTAATATTGAAGCCCTGCCGAAATCTTTCCGTGATGTTGGCAAAGGGCTTCAATATTTGAATCACTCCATGAGCGAAACTAGAAATTTCGCAAAAGAGCTTTCCAAAGGCAACCTTGACTTCTCTACTCCGCCCTCAAGCAACGAAATATCCTCATCATTAAAATCATTACACGCTTCATTGAGGCATTTGACATGGCAAACTCAACAGGTTGCGCAAGGCGATTATAATCAGCGTGTTAATTTTATGGGGGACTTTTCCAGCGCCTTCAACAATATGGTTGATCAATTGGAGAAAAGATGGAGAATCAGTCTTGACGAAAAAAATACGCTGGAAATGTATATTCAGTTGATACTGGAAAATTGCCCTAATCCAATCCTTCTTTTCAGCAAAGAAGGAAAACTTATTTATTTAAGCAATTCATTTTCTCAATATTATAAAACAGTCAATAAAGATGAATTATTGGGAAGCAAAGTTCAGGATTTATTTTCCCCGATTGTCGATGAAGAATCTTTAGATAAAATTAATTCGTTATTCAAAGATGTCATGAAAAATGAACATATAGCAGAAGCTGAGTTAAAAATTCATTTTGGCAGCCCGGAATCATCAAGTTATTTTAATATGCAAGTAACGCCGATGCTTGACAGAAAGGGAATATCCACCGGCCTTATTGTCTTTTTGCGGAATATACAAGAAAGCATAAAAGCCCGCCTGGCAGCGGAACGAGCAAAAGAGCTGGCAGAAGAAGCTTCACGGGCAAAGTCAGATTTTATTGCCAGAGTGAGCCATGAATTCAGAACTCCAATGAATACAATATTCGGGATGTCAGAAATTGTTTTACGCGAAAATATTTCTCATTCTGCGGCGGAACATATCCGCTCAATAAAACAAGCCGCCGGAAGTCTTTTATCGATTATCAACGATATTCTTGATTTTTCCAAAATAGAAGCCGGCAATCTGGAAATCTTTCCTTTTGCGTATTCTTTTTCTTCTCTGGTAAATGATATAATTAATATCAGCAAAATCAAAATTTATGAATCTAACCTGCAATTCGCTGTAAATATTGACAGTCGAATTCCTGACAAATTATTTGGAGATCAGATCAGAATACGTCAGATTCTGCAAAATATTTTAAGCAACGCCGCAAAATACACAGACAACGGTTTTGTCGCTTTATCCATCGGAATTGCCTCCATAAAAGACAATACGGTTTGTCTGAAGATACAAGTAACCGACAGCGGGCAGGGAATAAAAAAAGAAAACTTGGAGCAAATATTTACCGGCTTTACAAGGTTAGACATAGAAAAAAACACAACTATCGAAGGCACAGGTCTTGGGCTTGCTATTACGCAAAGACTCGTACACGCAATGAATGGAGAAATCCATGTTGATTCCGAATACGGCAAAGGCAGTGTGTTTACAGCCGTTATACCGCAAAAAATTCTTGACCCCGGTAAAATAACACAGGTTATTGACTCTCGTAAAAAAAGTGTTCTTGTTTATGAACCACGCCCTGTACTCGCTGATTCTATTGTCCAAACTCTTGATAATTTGGGCGTTAATCGCAAGCTCGTTTCTAACACCTCTGATTTCCTTACAAATTTTGAAAGCGATGATTATTTTTATGTTATTATTTCTTCTGCTGTGTTTAAAGAAATACATAGCTCAATTACGATAAAAAAATCAAAGTTGAACATAGCCGTTATCACGGAATTCAACGAAGTTATTGCCGAAGAAAACATTATTGTTATTCATGTGCCGTTTTTTTCTATATCAGTTGCGGACTTTTTAAACCACAATTTTGACAACAGTTACGGGAAAGGAAGAATTCATTCGGAGGTAGGATTTACAGCTCCTGAGGCGAGTCTGTTAATCGTTGACGATACAGAAATTAATTTAGAAATAGCAGAAGGATTGATAAAACCTTATCAAATAAAAACAGTCTCGGTTTTAAGCGGATTAGAAGCAATCGAAAAAATAAAAAATTCACACTTTGATTTGGTTCTGTTAGATCACATGATGCCCGAAATGGACGGCACTGAAACCGCAGCCCAAATCAGAGCATTAGGAGACAAAAACCCGTATTATAAAAATGTTCCTGTCATAGTGTTCACCGCTAACACTGAATTTGGCATATCGGAAATAATGAGAGAACACGGTTTTGATGATTTTTTGTCAAAACCAATCAGTATAAGCAAGCTCGATACCCTTCTTCAAAAATGGATTCCAAAAGAAAAACAGCAAAAAAACGATTCCCAACCTGAAGCGGCAAAAGAATGTTCAGAAATTACAACCCAAATGGTTATCAACGGGCTGAATATAAAAAAAGGAATATCCATGACAGGAGGAGATATAAACAGATATTTTAAAATACTCAGCTTGTTTTATAAGGATTCCTTTTCAAAAATCACAGAAATACAAAACTGTATTGAAACAAGAAACTTCAAGCTTTATATAATACTCGTTCATGCATTAAAAAGCGCAACTGCCATTATCGGAGCGGATACGCTGTCTCAAGCCGCCAAATCACTGGAATCTGCCGGAAAAGCAAATGATTGGGCATTTATTTACGCTAACAATAATACATTCCTTGATGATATAAAAACACTTCTGAAAAACGTCAAAATTTTTCTTGAAAAACATTCCGAACAAAAACAAAATGCCTCAGTCGATATTAATTTGCTTAAATCTTCGCTTATAAAACTGAAGATAGGTTTTAAAAATTTAGACCCCGGCGAAATAAACAACGCTGTTGACATTTTGCAAAATTTTACTGAATCAAAAGAAATGGGAGAAACGATAAATAAAATCATAGAAAACAAATTCACCGGCGAATACGACGAAGCCATCGTAAAGATAGACACACTTCTGGACTCACTTGGCAAAGAATAAAAAAACGTATATTTTAATACAATGAATATTTGGTTTGCTTCAAACAATTTACATAAAAAAGATGAACTTGCCGCCATTTTTAAGGCAAATAATGCCCCTTTTCCTTTGAAAATCCCAAAAGAAGAAGGATATGTCTTCGATCCCGATGAAACAGGCTCTACTTTCCTCGAAAACGCCCTTATAAAGGCGCACGAATTAAAAAAAATTCTTAAAAACAAAGACAATATTGTGATTGCCGATGATTCAGGCCTTTGCGTCGACGCCCTTGACGGCAGACCGGGGGTAATCTCCGCTATTTACGGAGAAGAAAACGGCAAAAAACTGTCGAGCGAACAGCAATATACGCTGCTGCTTGACGAATTAGGATCAAGTCCGATACGAAGCGCCCGTTTTGTTTGCACGATGGTTTTATTGCTGGACAACGACCGTTTTTATGCCGTGCAGGAAACCTTTGAAGGGCAAATTCTTAAAAAAGGCGAAATACGAGGAACCGGCGGTTTTGGCTACGACCCTATATTTTTTGTACCGACATTAAATCGTACATTAGCGGAACTGACAACAGAGGAAAAAAATACAATAAGCCACCGAGGCAAAGCCGGAAAGTTTATTGCGGAATATATAAGAAATTTATAGTCAATTAATTTTATTAATTGACTATTTCCGATTGTACAATAAGTAAAATTAAAGGACTATAAATACATGTCAAAACTAATCATTGATTCTCAACTGAATGAGCCGCAGCTAAAAGCTGTGCGGACAATCGAAGGGCCTGTTCTCATTATTGCGGGAGCGGGATCGGGTAAAACAAGAGTTATCACCTATCGTATCGCAGGAATGTTGGAAAAAGGCATTCCGCAATCGGCGATTTTAGCTCTTACTTTTACGAATAAAGCTGCTCGTGAAATGGAAATAAGAGTAAAAAAACTTACCAAAAAAAAATTACAAAATATTACAATAAGCACGTTTCATGCGTTCGGACTTGATGCAATAAGAGAAAATCATGAAATACTCGGCTTTAGAAAGAATTTTTCTATTTACGATGAAACAGATAAAATTTCTCTTATTAAAGAATCATTGCGTGAATGTAAAATGTTTTCTCTTAAAATCGATCTTTGGTCTTTAAGCCAATTTTTTTCCAAAATAAAAACGTCTCTCGCAAGCTGGTCTGATTCTTCCGAACTGTTCGGCGAAAATATGCAGCCTGTTTATGATGAATACCAAAGCGCCTTAAAAATTTATAATGCCGTTGATTTTGACGATCTTTTAACAATCCCGCTTGAACTGTTTGAAACACACCCGGAAGTCATTGAAAAATACAACCAAAAATTCCGCTACATCATGGTTGATGAATTTCAGGATACAAGTTTTATTCAGTATAAAATTATGAAACTGCTTGCGGGAAAGGCAGACGCAAATCTTTGCGTTGTGGGAGATGACGATCAATCAATATATTCGTGGCGCGGAGCTAATTACAAAAATATTTTAATGTTTGAGGAAGATTTTCCTTCGCATATCGAAATAAAACTTGAGCAAAATTACCGCTCTACTTCGACAATTCTTGACGCCGCCAATGGCGTTATTTCACATAACACAGGCAGAAAAGAAAAAAACCTCTGGTCGCCAAAAGAAGGCGGCAAACCAATCGAACTTTTTCATCCGCAAAACGAAACTGCCGAAGCTGAATTTATAGCAAATCAAATCAGGAAAATACAAATAATTGATAATTACAATTACCATGACTTTGGCGTGCTTACAAGAACAAACTCTTTAGCAGCCAACATCGAAGAAGCTTTTTTGGCGGAAAATATACCCTACCGAGTATCAGGAGGAACAAGTTTTTTCCAGCGTAAGGAGATAAAAGATGTTATAAGCTATTTACGCCTTATAGCCAATACTTATGACGATGTAAGCCTCTTGCGAATTATTAATACACCAAGAAGAGGAATCGGAAAAAACACAGTATCTGTTTTAAATGACAATGCTAAAAAAAACAAAATAGGTATATGGGATTCCATCGAACGTTTAAATCAAAGCCGCTCTCAAGGTCAGGGAGCTCTTTTTGAGGATAAAAGCGCATCAACAGAACTGGAACTATTTATATCAATGATCGAAGAGCTGCGTCTCATTTTTTTGGAACGTCAATCTCAAGACGGAAAACCATGGAAACTTTCTTCGGCAGTTCGAATCCTTGTAGACAGAATCAATTATTGGAGCTATCTTGTTTTGGAACACGGCAAGGATGACAAAGGAGAAAAAAAAGCGGGGTGGAAATACAACAATATCGAAAAATTTATCCGCATGATCGAAAATTGGGAATCAGACCCTGACAATCTGAATGCAGGTCTTCACCAGTGGCTGAATCGGATAAGCCTGATTACCCGTGACGACGGCGAAGACGACGCTGCCGGAAAGGTTAATTTGATGACAATCCACGCCGCCAAAGGGCTTGAATTTCCAGTGGTGTTTATCGCCGGAGCCGAGGCAGGGTTAATCCCTCACGAAAAAACAATGGAGGACACAGAAAGCGAGGATTCCAGCAGTATCGAAGAAGAACGCAGGCTTTTTTATGTAGCGATCACTCGTGCTCAAGATAAACTGATCATTTCAAGCTGCAAAAACAGGCGACACCTCCAGAGTAGCAAAATATGTTTGCCTTCTCCATTTCTCGAAGAAATTCCAAACAATCTTATAAGCGTTCAAACAAACACAAATGAAACAGCCACTGAAGATGAGGCCGCCAATTATATCAGTAAAATGCGGGAGATGTTTAAGAGCCAGGAAAGTGGGGAATAAGACATCGTACGCAAAGGGGCTGCGGTGTATTACAATTACGGCAGACGGACTGCGAAAACCCCTGTCGGCCCACACCGGAACCTTCGCTCACTTACGCTCGCTCGGTGGATGTTACGGGAACGACTGTGGCTTTCATCTACTCACGCTTTGGAGACTGTGTCAAAAGCAAGAAAAACATTTTTATAAATGATATAAAATAAAGAACATGAGGGAGGGAACATGGACTTTATAAACGGAGAAAGCCGAGAACAAACGATATTACTGCCCGACAGTATAGAAGAATACGTAGAAGCAGAAAGCAC
>WQWD01000084.1 GCA_009785545.1 Treponema sp.
ATTCTGGGGGTGGCAGGTGTTGCGGGCAGCGGTCAAAAAGAACTCTGCGAAGCAATGGCTGGGCTTTACCCGATTGAGGCAGGGTCTATTTTTTACCATCCTGAAACAGGTATGCCTAATGGGCTGTCGGTAAAATCGGTAGAATCGGTTCTACCGGTAGAAGTTGTTGGCAAGACGCCGAAAGAAATCAAAGAATTGGGCATAAACTTTGCGTTTGTGCCGGAAGATCGTCTTGGCATGGGGCTTGTTGCCTCCATGGACATGGCGGACAATGTGATGTTACGCTACTACGACCGTGGGCGCTGGCCTTTCGCTGACCGCAAACATTCCCGCACACTGGCTGAAATGCTTATCGAGCAATTGCAAATCGTAACGCCGGGAGTTTCTACGCCGGTTCGGCGGCTGTCCGGCGGAAATGTGCAAAAGGTGCTGTTAGGGCGTGAAATTGCGTCGACACCCGGCGTGTTAATCGTAGCGTATCCCGTGCGAGGTTTGGATATCAATTCATCTTATACTATCTACAACCTGATAAACGAACAAAAAAAGCGGGGGGTTGCGATTTTGTTTGTAGGCGAGGATTTAGACGTATTGCTTGAACTGTCTGACCGTATTTTAGTTTTATGCGGAGGTTTTGTAAGCGGAATTGTTGACGCAAAAAAAACTACAAAAGAACAAGTAGGGCTTTTAATGACTCATGTTCCTGAATCTACGGCTTCAGAAGGCGGCCAATCATGAATGACAATATAAATACTGTTTCACGTCCGTCGCCGCCTCAAGCGGAGGTAAAAGTGCCGTTTCTGCGCATAACCCAGCGAAATTTTATGCCGCCGCATAAAGCGTGGCTGTTTCGCATTGGCGGGATTTTTGCGGCTTTGCTTACAGGTGCGGTTTTAATTCTGGTCTTGGGAGAAAATCCTTTTGCCGTATATATCGAAATGATTGACAGCGCATTTGGCAGCCGTATTGGTTTTACGCAAACTATTCGGATAGCGGCTCCTCTTTTGGGGGCGGCTCTGGCAGTAGGGCTTGCTTTTAAGATGCGTTTTTGGAATATCGGCGCGGAAGGGCAAATCCTTGCAGGCGGAATTGCGGCTTCATATTTTGCGTTATTTCATGCCGGAAATATGCCGCCTTTTATTTTGCTTACAGTGATGGGAATTACCGCCGCTGTTGCCGGCGGCATTTGGGGATTTATCCCGGCGTTTTTCCGCGCGAAATGGGGAACAAACGAAACTTTGTTTACACTGATGTTAAACTATGTGGCGCTTGGTTTTATCTTTTATTTGCAGTCGATTTCTTCGTGGCAGGCTGACGCTTCGGGACACCCGCAAATTGCCAGATTTGATCGTGCCGCACGGCTGCCGCAGTTGTTCGGCGTTCATATTGGGTGGGTCATTGTTCTTATCTTGGTTGTACTTGTTTATTTGTATATCACACGCTCAAAACATGGGTATCAGCTTAGCGTAGTTGGGGAAAGCGAAAACACAGCCCGTTATGCCGGCATGAATGTGGGAAAGATTATCATGCGCACGATGATTATCTCCGGCGCTATTGCCGGGTTTGTAGGTTTTATGCAGGTAGCAGGTGCGGATTTTACGCTTAACGAATATACTGCCGGAGGTGTAGGTTTTACCGCAATTATTGTAGCATGGCTTGCCCGCTTAAAACCGCCGCTTATGATATTGGTGGCGTTATTTATCGCTGTATTGGAACGAGGAGCGCTTCGTATACAAACTGTCTTTGAAATACCGGCAACCATTGCCGCTATTTTAATTGGTATTATTCTCTTTTTTATGCTTGCCTCTGAATTTTTTGTTAATTACCGTGTAATTTTACGTTCTGCAAAGGAGGCGGGTTTGTGAATGTATTTTATCTTTTCTTTAACGCGGCAGTTTTAGCCGGAATCCCCATACTGTTTGGTACGTTAGGTGAAATTCTAACGGAAAAGTCCGGCAACCTTAACTTGGGTGTTGAGGGTATGATGTTCATGGGCGCTGTTTCGGGGCTTGCCGCAGTGTTTATTTTGGAAACCGCTTTTGGTATTGAAATGAATGGCTTTTTAGCCGTGTTTGTCGCTGTCTTGGGCGCTTTTATTGCCGGAGCTTTTGGAGCTTTGATTTACAGTGTGCTTGTCGTTTCTTTCAGGACTCAGCAAAATGTTACAGGTCTTGCTCTGACCATTTTTGGAGTTGGTTTTGGCAATTTTTTTGGCGAATTTTTAGGGCGTTTTTCTCCTGTAGGATTTATGAGAATTTCAGCAAGCGCACAAGCCGGGTTTTCGGCCTTGCGTATCCCTGTACTCTCTGATCTTCCTGTGTTAGGGCCGCTTTTGTTTAACTACAACATTTTGGTTTATTTTGCGCTATTTTTGGCGGTAGTATTGACAATTTTTTTAAAACATACACGGTGGGGCAACAATCTTCGAGCCGTAGGTGAAAACCCTGCCGCTGCGGATGCCGCGTCAATCAATGTAAGCCGTTACAAATACCTTGCAACTTGCGTAGGCGGCGGAATTTGTGGTTTAGGCGGGATGTATATAGCGATGGTTACCACTGGAGGTATCTGGGTGCATAACGCTGTACATGGCTTTGGCTGGATTTCTGTAGCGTTGGTGATTTTTGTTCTCTGGAATCCAAGCCGTGCGATACTTGGAGCGATTTTCTTCGGCGCTCTTACGATTATGCGTTTTTATTTTCCCGTAGGTATTCCTACGCAGATATTTGATATTTTTCCCTATCTTGTTACGATTCTTGTGCTTGTCGTTGTTAGTATCCGCCAGAATAAAGAACACCGCCCTCCGGCTTTGCTTGGGGTAAATTATTTCCGAGAGGAACGATAACTTGAGAGGCAACCGCGAATCTTCGGTTCGGGTTGGTTGCCTCTCAAGTTTTGCATTTTTTCGGTCAAAGCCCTGCAAAAATGCGGTTTTTATAAAGAAGTTGTTCAGAAACTGAAGTTTCCGAACAACTCTATAAAACTAACGTACCATTAGGAAAAACTCAATGGATGGATCTACTGGTCTTTCAAAAGTTATAAAACGTTCTCCAGATACGTTTTGCCATGCCGCACCGGGCGAATGTAACATAACAGAATGTTGCCTCATTTGTCTTTGACTTAAATTAAAAACATTTGGACCTCTTACTGAGGAAGAATTCCAGCGAAACATATTCCATATATCAAAAGCGAATATAGTATATTCAATGCCGTTTATAGTTTGTGTAACTTCTCTGTCAAATGAATTGACATGAGCCGGCATCAAGTCTCCTCTAAAGATAAAAGCTTCTCCGTACCTGCGCAGAACATCTAAAAATGTCAGTCCCGGGTTAACTTCGCCTAACGCTGAGGTAATTGAATCCATGCCGGTCAAACCATTAAACATAATTCTTCTTAAAAGTTCAGCGCCTCCGTAGTTACGCAAAAGGTATGCGCCGAAAGCGTATTTTGTTGAATATGAAGTAATTTCCTGCACCCATTCCGTTACGCCTCGTTGATAGTAACGAGTTAAGAACAGTGGTATTCTTTTTTGTATTACATGGCCGCTATTTTGAGTGGTAAGGCCTATCATTTCGGCTATAACATCTTCCGCCATCATAGAAAGCATTTCATTAAACCATAAAGGTGATTCTCCGGGTGCTCCGTCATGTCTTGGCCTTCTTACGTTTTTCATATTCCAATGAATCAAATGTTGAAGTTCATGAGTCAGTGTGGAAGAAATAGAATCAATGCCGCTTCTTACTGCGCTTGCGCTTATAGAAAACATTTCTGATTCATTAGATCTCCACCCCCACAGATCTTGTGCTTGTTGATCTCCATACCAATTTAATGCCCAGAAATATCCGAGGATACCTTGGCTCATGTTGTAAACCAGTATCTGCACATGAGTATCGCCGTCCATGCCACCGGGAGTTTGATCCGGAAATTTCCCGTATTCATATCCCATAATGTTAGTTGTGGCTGGATAAATTATGTCGAACATATCAGAGAGCTGTATGGCTTGGGATTGAGTAATGGTATTATTCCCGACTACCCAAATATTGCCGTGCGCTCCCCTTGCCAATAAAGTTGCCTCGCGTGATTCAAAACGAGGTTGGCCGGAACCACCAAGATTAGCGTCAATCCAAAAATGTCTTGTGTCGTGAAGCTGAGGCGGTACAAATTCCGCAAGTACTCTGGGTCTGTCTTGGGGTAAACGGGCAGGCGGTACGAAAGAGCGATACCTGTCTTCCTGCGGATGGAAACTTCTGGGCGGCAGAGCCTCATTTATATCATGCGCCTCAGACATTGGTAAAAACATTTCTTCGTGTTGTAATCCGTGTACTCCGACTCCGCCGGAAAGAACCCTGCCTGTATTTTGAGCCGGAACTGGGGTAGAGTCGTCCGATGTATTTATTTTTACCAGAAAAATATCATTGCCTATCATGTTTTTCAGATGTACGGTATATTCTGTGCCGGTAAAAGTTATCGGGGTAATCCATTGGTCAAAAGCGCCTGAGTTTACCAAAATAGAAATATCTTGAGAAAAGTTTGATCCAATTCCTATCCCGTCAACAACTGTTGCCCTTACTGTTACAGTTCCCGTTGATTCCGCAAGGAGTGTGCCGTCTGTAACCACAGCTTGTGTAGTTCCCGGATTTACAAGAGACCATGTAATATCGGAGTTGGTCGCATTAAGCGGCACTACATTTCCAGAGAGCGCAAGCGGCGTATCGGTTAATGCCCATGATGCATGCCCTTCAATTCCAGTTACACGCTGCATAATAGAAATGGGGAAGTCTTCGATAAAATCAACTCCGTTGGAAATGCCGTTGGCTATTCTGGCTCTGACTACCGCTATTCCCGGAGATATGGTGGTTAACCTGTTGCCGCCGGTAAACATTGCGTCACTAGGCCCGCTTACAAGACTCCATGTTATTGTCTGATGAGTAGCGTCCGGCGGTACAACTGAGCCCGTTAGAAGGAGAGATGCTCTGGCTGATACCCAAGTTGGTACGCCGGTTATTCCGAATACAGCGCCCAGAGCGGGGACAGTGTTTGTATGAAGGCTTGTTACCGAGCCTGAATTGCCGGAACTACTTACAGTAACAGTGATTGTATGTCCGATATCTTCAGGCTGAATTTCATAAGTGCTGCCGGTTCCGACTGAGCCGCCGTTTTCTCCGTGTCGTACCCAATTGAAGCGAAGATCGCCTCTAAAGGTAAGATCGCTTGTATCTACCGATAATTCCCCTCCCACAAAGGCATATCCTGAAATGGTTACATCGCCGTATATGTCCGTGAGATCAGAGGTTGGATCATCCTCAGGACAAGCGGCAAATATAAAGGCAGTTATTATCGATAAGATGATAATTCCGAACAATTTAAAAAAGTTTTTTTTGCACATAATGTCTCCTTAAAAAGTTTTTATCTAAAACGATTCCGCATAGGCGGCGGGAAAAATTCAAATTCCACTGCCGGCTGTTGCAAACGCATTAACGGCTCTTGCTCTTGTGACAGTTGAAATAACTCAGGGCGGATAACCTGAGGTTGCGTTGTTTGCTGTTGCGGCATTAGACTGCCTGAAGGAAGCCCGGCTGCCCGGTTCCATTGGTTAAACGGAACAATGTTTGCTCCCGAAGTAAAGGCTCTTGTTGATTCGTAAATTGATTCCGGCCCTTGAGTCCCCGGCGGGAAAAAGAAAGCCATTAAAACTTGCCGGGTTCCCGGTGGTATAACAAAATCCGGGACAATTGTTATCGAAGCTGTTATCGGCAAAGGATTGCCAATCCATCTGCCTGTAGTCGGCCCCACAGCAAGCATGGCTTCCGCTATACCGTTTCTGTTCAGGTACGCAGTCGATACGCCGGGAATAACTATTGAGGTAACTCTGGGGACTGGTGGAGAAGCCGTGAAGCTGCTAAATGGTGTTGTAGCTGCGTGTCCCAATTCAAGAGTAACAGTGCCTTCATGAACTTCGGTAATTTCGTTGTTTTCCCAAAATTCGATACTGAAAGCCCATGAATTTATAGGAATAGACCAAGTAGGCCATCTGAATAAAATTGAATCACCTGTTCTTTCTGTTACCAAGCCGCTTAGTAAATCCCAATTTTCGCTGGAAGACGGCAGGTCTGGGGCTCTTAATAATAACTGCATATTACTGCCTATTAAGTTTGAAGGTACTTCGGTAACTGTCATTCCTGTAGCGGTGATCGGGCTTAAAAGCAAGCCGTTTTCGACGTGCAAAGTCCAGTTAAGGCTTGTATTTTCACGGTGAATAAGTGCGATAGGCTGTATTTGCCCTTGAGCGCCTAAAGTGCCCCGTAAAGATTCGCCTCCTGCCAAGGTGATTAATACGGCTCCTACCGGCGATGTGTTTGCTAACTCCGAATCGGCATTGAGGCCGTGAATAATCCCGCCTTCCATAAAAAATAAACCGTGATTTTGCATTCCGCCGCTTTGCGGAGCTTTATTTCCTGATATACTGCCGTCAAGCATGAAAAATGCGCTTGTGTTAAACACGCCGCCTGCAAAAACCTCAGCTTCATTTTTGGAGATTATTCCGTTGAACATTGCGAACTGAGCTTGGCTGTGGTTAGTTATACCGCCGCCTACACGTTCTGATGTATTTTCGGTGACTGTTCCATCGAACATAAAAAAGAATGCCGTGTTGGGGGACGCAGCTCCGCTTGCGAAAACTCCGCCGCCGCTGGATTCAGCGCCGACAGCCCTGTTGCCGGAAACAGTGCCGCCTCTTAATTCGAAGGTTCCATTTTGCCCAATTCCTACGCCGCCTCCCTGAAAGGATTGATTGTCGTCGATTAGTCCGTTAAACATCACAAAAAGCGCACGGTTAGCGTCTCCTAATTGCGAGCTCGATACAAACACGCCCCCGCCGGAGTTTACAGCGTTGTTGCCAATAATTTCTCCGTCACGTTTGACAAATAGACCATACACGCCGACAAATACACCGCCGCCTCGCAGGGAAGCTGTGTTGTCTGCAATTGTGCCGTCTGTCATTTCGAAAATACCGTCCGATTGGGTCATTACGCCGCCGCCGAATACAGCGGTATTGTCGGAGATATTCCCTCCGCTCATGTCGAAAACAGCGTTTTGGCTATATACGCCGCCTCCGGCATTGGCAGTATTGTTTAAGATTTCGCCGCTTTGCATTTCAAAAACACTGTCTCGAACAAATACACCGCCGCCTTCATCGGCTCTGTTTTGGGTAATATTCCCGCCGTCAAGTATAAATTCGCCTGAGTTAATAACAGATACTCCGCCTCCAAAAACTGATGACGAAGTATTGATATTACCTGAAATTTTTGAGTCTTCGCCCATTACAAAAGAGCCGCCGCTTACTGTTATAAGCGGGCTGTTATTGCCGGATATGCCCCTAAGTTCGATGTTTTCGAGTATCAAAGTAACACCTGAGCCCACTGTAAACATGGAGCCGGATCCGTCTAAAGAGAGAATGTTGCTCGACCCGGAGCCGCCTCTGATAGTAATCGTGATTTGACGTCCACCAAATGATAACAATTGAGGCTCAAGTTGTTCATTGGCTTCTGTAACATTGATCGTTAAACTTTGCGGCAAAGGAGTCGTATTACGCACTATATCGATATGTGTGGCAACCAGACGTGCGGGAACAAGACTTGTCGGCGTGCTGGAAATATAACCGTTAAAACCTTGAGCTGTAACAATCGCCCTTATGGCAAAATTTGCGTCATGATGCTGAACGACATAGGAATTGCCATTTGCGTTAGGTATATCGACAAAACCAAGATCGCCAAGCCACCTTCTTTGCCATTGAATAGTATGAACAGCGCCTCCGGGAAGCCCTGAAACATTAACGTTTAACGTTCCTTCCGGCTCGGCATTTCCAGTTGTCGTAACTGTTCCGAAAATAGATTCGTTCGCAGACGTGGGGACTGTGTTTGTCGGGCTGCTTATAACAACTCCTGAAAAACCTTCCCGGCTGACAATCACTCGAATTCGATAACCTGCGTCATTATTTTGAACGTCATAAAAGTTGTTCGTAGCTCCGGGTATATTGTCAGCGTTTAGATCTTCGTTATTGAAGGAGTTTGGGTATAAAGCTCTTTGCCACTGGAACGACAATGTGCCGATCCCTGAAAGCCTGCCTGTAACCGTTTCAAGACGCTGGTTTGCCATTGCCGGAGTTCCGCTTATGGTTATTTCGCCTGCAAGAGAGGAAGGACTTACAACAAGATCAAAAGGCGCAGAAGGGCGGTCGTGAACAAGAGCTACAAGTCTATAAACAGCTCCAGCGGGTCTGTTAACCAAAAAACTAAAAGGTGCGGAAGCGGCATTTGATAACGATATTGATCCGGGATTTACAACGATACCTTCCGGCAAATTTTCAAGCCCTTGCGGAGTAACAAGCCTGAATTGGATATACGGCCCTCTTAAATCGATTGGGAAAGTAGGAGTCCCTGTTATCGCCATACGGTAATGCAAGGTATTTTGAACACCTCCAAAAACCTCTCCATGATCGTGAGTAACTGCTACTGACCCAACCTGAGTCTGTCTGGCAATAATTGAAAAAACCGCACGTTCGCCTTGAAAAGATATGGCAAAATTATGAGTCCCCGTCTGGAGTCCGTTAAAAACAATTTTAACAGGAGAAGGCTGGCCGGAAGCAGTTACACGGGGAGTATCTTGGTGTATTGTGATGTTTTCGTCAGGTATTAACTGACCGGCGGCGTAACGCCCAATTTGAATATTTCCGCCCAAAAGATCTACGGGGAAAATGTTTTCGCCATTAATAGTTATTAAAAATTGTAGAGTACTTACTTCTCCCTGAAAAGCGTCCCCAATATCTGCCGGGTTACGAATAACCGATATTGATCTTACAACCGGCTCATTGGAAACATTATCTTCAGGGCCATCGCAACTTATCAGAGAAAATGTCAAAATAAAGCACAAAAGAACCGCTTTTTGCAACATTCCCGTAAATTTACTTTTTTCCATAGGTGAAACTCCTTGCATTATGGCTAACACAAATAAAATATAGCTAACAAATAATA
>WQWD01000085.1 GCA_009785545.1 Treponema sp.
CGGCGTTTCCGGGCTTCCTGTTGTTGACAGCGAAGGCAAGCTAAAAGGTATAATTACAAACCGTGATTTGCGTTTTTGCCGTGACGACTCTCTGCCCGTAAATGATGTAATGACTCACGATGTAGTAGTAGTTAAAGGTGAACCTACTGTTGATAAAGCAAGAGATAAATTTTTCGAACACCGTATCGAAAAACTTCCTGTCGTAGACAACGAAAACCGCTTAACAGGTTTAATCACAGTTACCGATATGGAAAAAAACGAAAGTTTTCCCAATGCGGCAGTTGACAAAAGCGGCAGGCTTATCGTAGGAGCCGCAATTTCTCCTCAGGATTATGAAGTACGCCTTCCTTTATTAAAAAAAGCAAAAGTTGATTTTGTCGTTATAGATACCGCTCACGGAGATTCCAAAAACGTAATGGAAGCTGTACGTCAAATTAAAAAAAATTATAATGTTCCTGTCATCGGCGGAAATGTTGCAACAAAAGAAGGAACAAAAAGATTGATAGAAGCGGGAGTTGACGCTGTTAAAGCCGGTATCGGCCCGGGATCAATTTGCACTACTCGTGTAGTGGCAGGAATCGGCGTTCCGCAATTTACAGCGGTTTTGGATTGCGCCGAAGAAGCGTCAAAGTCTAAAATACCGGTTATTGCTGACGGCGGCATCAAGTTTTCAGGAGACATCACAAAAGCGATAGGAGCGGGAGCTAGCGTAGTAATGATTGGCAATCTTTTTGCTGGGCTCAAAGAAGCACCGGGAAGCGAAATAATTTACGACGGGCGTATTTACAAGGAATATCGAGGAATGGGCAGTATGGGCGCTATCAAAGACGGAGCGGGTGATCGTTATCAAATAACAAAAGACGAAGAACCTGTTCCTGAAGGAATTGAAGGGCGTGTTCCCTACAAAGGCGAGCTTCGCTTTTTCCTGAATCAACTTGTCGGAGGCCTTCGCAAAGGCATGGGTTACTGCGGCTGCCAAAACATTTCGGCACTGCATGACTACCGCAAGTTTGTAAAAATTACGGCGGCAGGTCATCGTGAAAGCCACTCCCACGATGTGCAAATAACTCAAGAAGCCCCCAATTATTCAAGGATATGACAGACAAACATTTA
This sequence comes from Treponema sp., assembly GCA_009785545.1. GTDB lineage: Bacteria > Spirochaetota > Spirochaetia > Treponematales > Breznakiellaceae > WQXQ01. The sequence goes on from WQWD01000085.1 coordinate 1,114, forward strand.
TCAGAAAAATTAGAATACTGGTATAAAAAAATATGTACTAAAGAATTTATCACAGATGATCCTGTGCAGTTTCCGCACCGTTATGCGAAACATGAGGATATTGAAATAGCGGCATTTTTAGCGGCAACTATCGCATGGGGAAAACGCTGCATTATTCTTCGTTCTGCGGAAAAAATGTTTTCTCTGATGGGAAACAGCCCTTATGATTATGTTATGTCAGACAGCTGGAAAAAACTAAAAACAGGAAACATTCACCGCACTTTTTTTGAAAATGACTTAAAATATTTTTGCCGAGGCTTTAAGCATTTATACACTAAACATGAAAACCTTGAAAATCTGTTTAAGTCCGCAGCGCATGAAAGTATATGGACAGGTTTTTATGTTTTTCGTGAAGAAATGGCAGCTGCAAACAAAGGGCAATATTCAAGGCATATTGGCTATGCTGGCAAAGACAATGAAAACGGGTCGGCTTGCAAAAAACTAAACTTGGCGTTGCGCTGGCTTGTACGCAAAGGCCCCGTAGATTTAAGGCTTTGGAAAAACATAAAACCGTCGGCTCTTTACATCCCGCTTGATGTTCATGTCGCTCGTACCGCAAGAAAGCTCGGGCTTTTGGAACGGAAGTCAAATGACAAAAAAACAGTCTGCGAACTTACGCAAAAATTACGCCTTTATGACAGCTCTGACCCGGCAAAGTACGATTTTGCGTTGTTTGGGATGGGGGTTAATGGTATAATTACGCCTTCCTGATAAAGCGGTTATTTTTCCCTAAGAATCAGTTTTAATTCCTGAATCTCGCTGATGACTTTACTGCGAGGCATTTTTTGGAATCTTGTCGGGATCATTTCTTTTGAAGTACATTCCAAAACAGCGACAAGATTTTGCAATTCTACTTCGTGAGGATAAGCGGCAGGAACAAAATCGCCCATCGCTTCTTCCATATCCTCTCGTTTTACAAAAACACGGTCGTCCATTGCGGCAAGCAGTTTGGCACGTACCAAAAGAGCTTCCAAGTCAGCGCCTGAGTATTCGTGGTTATATTTTTTAAACAAGTCAGTGATTGAAAAATTGCGTATATCCAAATCAAGTTTTTTTACAAGCGTTTTAAAAAGATCTTCTCTGTCTTTGTTGGATTCTGGATAAAAAAGAGCCAAATGTTCTTCGGCACGGCCTTGACGTTTAAGATCGATTGGAATTAAATCAGGGCGGCAGGTTATCAAAAACCAGATAATTTTTCCACGATACTCTGTGTTCCCCATAAAAGACGCAATCTGCGCAAAGACACGATTACTCGTTCCTGAGTCGCCTTCCTGAGCACGGTCGCCCAGAAAAGCGTCAGCTTCGTCGATCATAACCGCAACAGGGGACATTGCTACAAGAATGTTTAAAACTTTTTCAAGGTTCGCTTCCGTTTCGCCCTGCCATTTAGTTCGGAAGTTTCGGAACTTCACCATCGGGATACCAATCTCTCCCGCAAAAGCGCTGACCATAAAACTTTTTCCCGTTCCAACAGGACCGGCAATGAGGTAACCCATCGGAAGAACATCACGCCGCCCCATTTTGATAGCTCTTGCCGCATTTTTAAAACGTTTTTTGACAAAATCATGACCCGAAACGCTGGAGAGGTTGTAAGAAGTTTCCATGAATTCCAAAAGCCCTCCCGCCTCGTTTTCGATTATTTCCTTTTTTTTCTGCCGCATAGATTCAAGCGATAAAGGAGAATTATCTTCGTAACTTTCAGCGGTAAGCCGGTTAAGGTTCATCAAGTTTAAACCTGATGTAATCGAAGCAAGTCTTTCGCTCGTTAAACCTCGAGCCAAAAGCAGCCTGCCTTTTTTTTCTTTGTGAAGCAAATAACTTTCTCTGACTTTTGTGTCAGGAAAAGGTACGCTGATTTTTACAGTAGAAGGAGAACCTGTAAGACGTGAAGAAATATCGGCAAGGTTTTCCGTTAACAGAATTATTGATATATCGCCGTTTATGAATTTGGGATCAGTTGCCCATCTGTTAAATGTCACCATGCAATATCTGTCAGTATCAGAAAGGCGGATTAAATCTCCGGCAGGAACTAAATGTTCGGCGTAATCAATTATCATAACCATGCGGCATTTTTCTTTTTTGTCTTGCGGTATTTTAGAAAGAAAATATTTTTCCAGATAAGGAAAACTTTTTTGAGGATCACTTGAAGTAAAATCGCTCGTATCAACATCGGCACTTGAAGCAAACTTGGGCGCATTGGCAAGATATTCACTTTCCATTTCAGGACTGTAAAAAGTTACTCCGCTGGAAAAATCATAAAAAGCGATTATATTCTGATTGCCGAATAAAATTTCGGAAATATATTCCTGAATACGCTTAAAAATAAATTCAGATTCTTTTCTTTGATGCGGAAGAAAATCTCTTATATTTCCGTACAGTATGTACAAGTTTGCGGTTTTTGAACCGTATTTGGTCGCTAATTCCTGCGCCCAAACAGGTAATATTTTTATATAATCATGGTTTCGGTAAATATATTGATCTGACACAGCCCCCCCTTCGAGCATAATGCAATCTAATTTCTTGGAATAAGACTATTGAGATAATCGGACAACATTCGCCCGAATTCTTCGTTAATGTTACGTTCCGCAGCCAATATGCTGCGATTTTCAGCCTCTGAACGATTTATCGCCCCTTCTCTCGTGTTAAACGTATACGGCAATAAAACAAGACCAAGTGTTGTATCGTATAAATTTGCGGCTATTTCCAGACGAACAAACGGGTTGGGATTAGCAGGCAAATCCACCGGAGTCAAATTTACATTCACATTAAAAACATAACGCACATCTCCTGTGGCAGCTTCAAAACCATGCGCCGCAAAGTTTCGGGCAAAAGCGTTGTATATTCTTTCATGTCTGTCATTCGAAACATTTATACCGATTGGAATTTCCCTGATTATATTTTGTGCTTCCAGACGGAACAGATCACCTGTAGCTATAGCGTTAGACGATCTGTCACCTAAAAGCACAACAATATCCCTGTAAGACGCATTGATGTCCGCCACTGCCGCCGCAAACCGATAGCGTATAACGCCATTGAGAGAATATTTTTCGTTAGGAGTCATGTTAAGAAGATTGTTAATCACATTGTTGTTTGCCGTTATTAGCTCATTGTAAAGCGGGATAGCTCTTGCTTTTTCCATAACGGCGACAGCGTAATATATGCCTCTGGAATCAAGCCATACATCACGGATTTCCACGCCGAATAATTCATCAGCTAAAGCAAAAGTTCTGACACTGGATCTCATTTCAACTGTATCAAGCCACCCGTCCATTACGCCGTTTGTTATTGCCTGTTGGTAGGAAGACGCCACGACGGTGTCAACCTGCACAGTTTGCCCAAAAAAAGCGGTTAAAGCGGCAAGGGCGTTTTCCTGAGCCATTTCACGGCTCGACGCAAAACCTGTCGCCGCCACATAACGTTCTTGCGGGAATTCAGCGCTGACAGAAACCACCCAAACAGGCGCGTCAGCGCTGAAAATATAAGACCCGGCAGTATTTCCAGAAGAACCAAAACCAGCACATGATATAACAACCAAAATTAATGGGAACAGTATCCATGGTGATTTTCTTAACATCATTTCTCCTTAGTGAGGCTGTTCGAAAAACTGAAATTTTGGAACAGCCTCTAGTACCTATTTTTTTACTTTTTTCGCAGGTCTTATTTTACTTAACTGTTTGACAGCTTGTATCAATTCTTTGTCTTTCGCAAGTTTGTCAATTGCCGCAGGCAGACGATAAGTCCAGTTAAAATCATTCATAGTTCCCGGAACATTAATTCTTTCATCAGCCGGTTTTTCAGAATACCAATTGCTGGAAAGGTGTAAAAGATCCTGTATTTGAAAAACACGGAAACGAGAACGAGCGCTTGCGGTTTTGGAAAGAATTATTTTAGCGGTTCCCGGATTGTAAATTTTTGGCAATGAAGGAACGCCCAAAAAGCCGGCGAATTTTTTCTGGTCTGCTTCTTTTTCCCACCATTCCCGCAGAGTAGATGTGTCATGAACAGACGGAGTACATACACTCAATTGCGGATAATCTTCGAACGGGACATAAGGATCTCCATCTTTTGTATTATCGCAATACCAGCGTGTTACTTTTAGCCCAAGAATTTTTAATCTGGCGAGAACTTTAGGCACACAACCCGGAACAACTCCAAGGTCTTCGGCGCACGGAAGCATATTCGAAGATTCAGCCAAAACTCCAAGCAGCTTTTTCCCTAATACTTCCCAAACTTTTTCAGATCTTTTCCCTCGTTTATCAATAAGCTCTTCTACAGCTTTTTTTTCTTTTGCGGAAAAACTTTTATAAGCGCCAGAATCTTTATACAACCAAGTTGGAGAAAACTGTCCTTTTTCGTATTCAAAAAATACTCTGTCTCTCCATTTTGAAAAAAGATATTCTCGTACAGCAGGATGTAATGCCAAAGCGTCAATATCTTTTTCTCCTTTGATTTTCTTTTTAAACAACCATAAATCTTCGTTGTTCACTCGATCTAATGCTTCCGCAAAAACCTTATCAGCGGCGGCTTTAAGCTCATCTTCGGTAAACTTGCCGCCCCAATTGTTTTTTAGAGCATCCCAAACTTCTCCCGTAAGGACATGCGGCTGAGAAACCCAACGGATTCTGTTTTTGTCAAATCCAAGTTTTTTTAAGTCGCCGTTTTTAATCGGCATATATGGAACAAAACGACCAAGCGCTGAAGAATGATCATGACAAGTGCTTGCCCAAATTCGGAAAAATCCAAGTACATGATCTATACGATACGCCTGATAATATTTTTCCGCTACGGATAAACGATTTTTCCACCACGCAAAATTATCCTTTTCATGTTCTTCCCAGTTGTAAATGGGGAAACCCCAGTTCTGACCATCAGGGCTATACATATCAGGAGGAGCACCCCCGGACAGGTTTTGGTTAAAAATCTTAGGATGAGCCCAAACATCGCAACTATCTTCGTTCATAAGAATTGGCAAATCCCCTTTCAGAATAATGCCGGTTTCCAAAACTTTTTTTGCAGCTTTGGAAAATTGATTATCCAAAGCGTGCTGAAGCCAAGCCCAAAAAAGATGTTCTTCACGCAGTTTTTCATCGTTCCAAAGGTTTTCGATTATTTTCGGAGTTACATCCCGGTACTCTGCCCATTCCTTCCATGATTTTGAATCGTTTATTTCTTTTAACCTGCGGTACACGGCATACTGCTTAATCCAGTCATTTTTTTCGATCCATGCCGCAAAGCTGTCTTTACCTGTCTTTTTTGAGTTTTTCTTAATAACCGCCAAGTTATCAGCAAAAATTTCACGGCAGATTTCAAGCTTTTCCCTGAGAATCTCGGAATGAGAAAATCGAACATTCTTTTCAAATTTTGTTTTTACGTTTTTAATCCGCTTTTTAACCGAATTAGAAACATTAACAAATTCATCAAGTTCTTCAATCCGCAAGTAAACAGGATGAAGAGCGAATGCCGTCAAACTGGAATAAGGGGAGCTGTCAAACCCGGTATCATTAACCGGTAAAATTTGGATAAGCCCCACCTTCATTTTTTTACATAAAACGGCAAAATCAGCAAGATCAGAAAACTCACCTACTCCAATGCTGCGTTTAGTCCTTAATGCCCCAACAGTGACGGCAACACCTATTTGCCGTTTAGCGGTCAATTGTTTTTCCATCTATTCCTCCTCTGTGAACCCGGAAATAATACCCCCATTATAATCTTTATTGCCAAACGGGTAAACAGTTTTTTAAAAGAAAATTGAAGATTACTGATACCCCATTGACACCCGCAGATTACAGCAGTATAAAAAATAATATGAAAGCTTTATTCATCGGCGGAACTGGCATAATCTCCAGCGCAATATCAAGACTCGCTCCCAGTTTGGGTTGGGAAATCTACCACTTAAACAGAGGAAACCGCAAAAACGAGTTTCCTGGCGTGAAGCAAATCCTGTGCGACATCTCAAAAATACGAGATGGAAGCGAAAAACCGTCAATGTTACGGGAAAAGCTGGAAAAACTACTAGATGGGCAAAAGTTTGATGTTGTTGCGGACTTTATTTCCTTTGTTCCCGAACACCTTCAAACAAATTTTGATATTTTTAACGGCTTATGCAGACAATTTATCTTTATTTCATCCGCATCGGCGTATCAAAAACCGCTTTCTTCCTACACTGTAACCGAAAGCACACCACTGGCTAACCCTTTTTGGGAATATTCCCGGAACAAAATCGCCTGCGAAGAATTTTTAATGGCAAAATACCGCAAAGAAGGCTTCCCTGTCACCATCATACGCCCCAGCCACACTTACGATGAGCGTTCAATCCCGCTTGGAGTTCACGGTCAAAAAGGCACTTGGCAGGTTGTCAAAAGAATGATCGAAGGCAAACCCGTCATTATCCATGGCGATGGGACAAGCCTTTGGACACTTACCCACACAAACGATTTTGCCGCCGCATTTGTCAGGCTGATGGGCAATTTACACACAATCGGGGAAGCCGTGCAAATCACGTCAGACGAAAGTATTACGTGGAATCAAATCTACCAAATAATCGCAGACGCAATCAATGTAGAGCTAAACGCCGTACATATCGCCTCAAGCTTCCTTGATAAACATTCCGAAGGCCTCTACGATTTCCGAGGCGGCCTCATCGGCGACAAAGCCAACACAGTCGTTTTTGACAACACAAAACTTAAACGGCTTGCCCCGGAATTCACCGCAAAAATCCGTGCAGACGAAGGCCTTAAAATGACGATAACAAATGTACTTAAACACCCGGAACTGCAACAGGAAGACATTGAATTTGACAATTGGTGCGACAGAGTGATCGCAAAGTTACAATAAGTAGACAATCATCGTACGCAATGGACTGCAGGCTGCGGTGTCTGTCAGGAAAAACTCCCGCGAAGAGTCCGCTCCAGAGCCTCAGCAGATAATAAAAAAGCCTTAAATTAATTGCAGTTGTAATGAAAATATTCTAAGTTGCTGAGTCTCTTACACGGGGAGCGCGGGAGATGTTTTTCCTGCCAGCCACCGCAGCCCGCAATCCCTTGCGTACAAGTTCTGCTGGGGTGTTTTGTTCCAATTATGTGTGTATGCCCCCACTGGGGATGTGGTGTAACTGCAATCATGATTGTCATACACCACTACAAAACACCACCACCACACAAACATAATTGGTATTAACAATCACTCCCTGTAATTGTGCCAAACATATTCAGCGTACTTTACCAAATAAGCTTGCGAATGGGGAAATGCCATGACTGCGTCTGTGGGTGCGACAGCTAAAATGCCACAGGGTCTTTGGGCAATTTATTTTGTGATAAGCTGAAGCTGTCCAAAAACTTCAGTTTTGGGACAGCTTCCTTAGATTTAAATGAAAAAGCGGCATTTATGACGCTTTTTCGGAAGCCTGCCTCAAAACTGACCGAGTTTTTGGGGCAGGCTCATGTGCGTAAATAAAAGCCAAACCCATTTAGCAGACATGGCATTTCCCCATTCGCAAGCATGATTGTAACAGGCTCTCAGTTTGTTACAATTACTCCTTGACAATTATTACAACATAACCATATAATCTGAATAATGATTAAAGAAAGGGCTGTTGCCCGTAAAAGATTAATACCCCCCCCCCCCCCCCCCCCCCTTTTTTTATTAAAAACAAAAAAAAAAAAAAAAAAAAAAAAAAAAATTATTTTTTCCTTATTTTTTTTAAATTTTATTTTTTTAAATTTTTTTTTTTTTTTTTTTATTTTATTA
>WQWD01000086.1 GCA_009785545.1 Treponema sp.
CTCTACATCAAAGGCGCAAATATACGCAATACATCTTGCACGATATTTTGCAAGGCATTACGGGAACAATCATTTAATCTTATTTGTTTTGAACCCGGCAATGTGCGAAGAAAATCTTCTTTGATTTTAAGAGCAGTATCGCTTGCGTATAAAAGCACACCACATTCAAAATGAAGGTACAAACTGCGAAAATCAAGATTGGTTGTGCCTACAGTGGCGATTTTATCATCAGATACAAATGTTTTTCCGTGATTAAAACCAGATGTGTATTCGTAAATTTTTACTCCGGCTTTGATCAATCTGCGGTAATATGAACGTGAAGTTATAGCAACCACCCATTTATCCCAACGGTGCGGCGTAATTATACGCACATCGACACCGCTTTTAGCGGCAAGCGTCAAGGCAGATAAAAGATTGTCGTCAACAATCAAATAAGGAGTATTAATATAAATGTAGTTTTTTGCCTGATTGATAATTTGAATGTAGACGTGCTCTCCGACATTTTCATGATCTATAGGACTGTCTGCATAAGGCTGAACATATCCCCATGATTCAAAATCTTCGTTTTCATTTCTTTTTGTATGTTCAATTGCATTTTCTTTCCATGGATATAAATCAGAGTAATTGTCTTTTTTATAAGAGCTTAAATTCCACATCTGAAGAAATATTAAAGTGAGAGACCATGCAGCGTCACCCTCAATCATTATAGCGGCATCTTTCCAGTGGCCAAACCTTTCAACCGCATTGATGTATTCATCACCTATATTGAGGCCTCCAGTAAATGCAACCTTGCCGTCTATCGAAATTATTTTCCTGTGATCCCGGTTGTTCTGCAGCGAGGAGACTATCGGCCTGAAAGGATTAAAAGCAAAACACTTAATTCCTTTTTTTCTCATTTGTTTTGAGAAATCCGACGGCAGGTAAAAAAAGCAGCCTAAATCATCATACATGATCCTGACATCAAGACCCGCTGCGACTTTATTTTCCAATATGTTTAATATTGAATCAAACATATATCCTTGCTTAATAATAAAAAACTCAAGAAAAATATAATGTTTTGCTTTTTTTAATTCTTCCAGCACCCTTTCAAAATACGATTCACCTGATGGAAAATATTCCTGTCTTGTATTGCCGTAAACAGGATAACCGGCATGAATCTGCAAATAATGAGCGTTAGTTTTAAAATCAGGATAAACATTTATCAGTTCATCAAGTTTGCTGTCAGGAAGGAAAAAAGAAGTTTGGCTGTAATGAATATTACGGTTAAGAACCCTTCTTATTTTTCTGGGATTAGACCATATATTAAGAGTAATGTAAAGAATACCGCCAAACAGGGGAAATAAAAGTATGAGAAAAATCCATATAAGTTTATAACCGGGTTTTCTGTTTTTGTTAATTAAATAAATACAAACAAAAATGCTTAACACTGAAAGAATCGAATATGAAATTCTTAAATATCTGCCGGTTCCCGCTACCAGAGTAAAGAACAAGGCTACCTGTATGAGCAGGGTTAATACGACCAAAACTCTTCGCCTGAAAATTACTTTAAGTAAATTTTTTGGTTTCTTCACATTTTTATAATAGACTAATTTTTTTTAATCGGCAAGAGAAATTGTTATATATTTTTAAATAGGCCATGAACCTGCGCCTTGCCGCAGCACTTTTATTTCATCTTCACACATATCTAAAATTGTGGAAAAGATAAGTTCCCGCTCTTCTCCGCTGTCGAGGATTAAATCAAGCCCATCGATGTCTTCCATCTCCCAGCCGTTTTCAAAGAGCTCGGCTTCGGGGATAGGGGGAAGTTCGGTTGCTTTTTCAAGCGAATCTTCGATGTCATCAGGTTCTTTTTTGCCTGTCATGCTTTTTTTTGCTGTTATCGAATAAAGCGGGTGGCTTAAAGTTTCAATCAGGCGGATAGGCACGGAGTGATCGGGAATACGCACTCCTAACTCACTGCGGCGTATGTCTAAAAATTTTTCGGTACTTAAAAGAGATTTTAAGATAAACACATAAGGGCCGGGCGAAATACGATTTATCAACCTGTAACGAGTATTGTCCATTTTACAAACTTCAGAGAATTGGGACATACAGGAACAAAGAAGCGTAAAATGCCGTTCATCTCTTTCGCCAGAAAGCTTCCTTAACTTCTTAATGCCCGCTTTTGATTTTATCGAACAAACAATACTCCAACTGGTATCTGTGGGAAGAGCGATCAACCCGCCGTCTTCTAGTAATTTGACGGCACGTCTTAATATCCTGTCATCAATATTATTAGGAACAACATATTCTATCATTACAGCCTCAAGTAATCATTAAAAAATACGAGAATTGTTAATTGAAATCACGGAATCCACAACAATTCATCAGGGGCGGATTCTTTTATAAATATGTTCTTGTAGCGGCCTGAATGTCTAACCGATGTATTTTCAGGAAAATAATTTTGCATAAAAAACCAATTCACGTCCGCCATTATATTGGAAGAATTAGTGGGGGCATAGCGATACCATATTTCTTTTTCTTCGAGAATGGCTTTGGCTTTATCATCGCCTCTGCATAAATCGGGGTCTGTAATTCGGCGCAATTCGCTCCTAAGCCCTCCGTAATCGGTTTTCCCCACAACGAACAGCCTAAGATGATTATTCTCATCCATCCAGTAAATTTCGAAAATCCCGGCAAGAGCCGGCACTTTTTTGATTATCTCGTATCGATCAACTTTGGAAAGCGCAGACCATTTTACATAATAATAAATGTCGCCGTCTTTTTCTGTTGCGGTAATTCCACAGGTCATAATGAAATATATCATAAAAAAATAACAGTTGCTATATAGTCACGATTAAAACCCTCGAATCAACAACCAGCCACGAATGGCTGGATTGTTGTTCTTAATTTGTATTTGCACTCGGGGTTTAATACCCCTCGGCACGAATAAAATAGTATAACTGATGTATACAAAATGATACACCTTAACCTAATTAAAGGATTTTTACATTATTAATATTACCATAAGTCCTTATGTAGCAAGGAATTATGGAATATTTGGGGCTTGCAAAAGACTTGGCACGGTTTTTGCTATATAAAGGGTAGGAGTTTATTATGCGAAAGAAAGCACAAAAATGTAATGAAAATTTGCTTGATTCTTATATCAAACAAATAAAAGTCTATCCTCTTTTAACTTTTGAAGAAGAATTGGAACTTTCCAAAAAAATACAAAACAAAAATCAAGAAATTTCAAAACTTGCGCTTCACAAAATGGTAAATTCCAATTTAAGGCTGGTAGTAAAAATTGCCGGTATATACAAAGTTTCAGAATCCTCACTAATGGATATTATTCAAGAAGGCAACATTGGTTTACTCCATGCCGCAGAAAAATACGATTACCGGAAAAATGTGCGTTTTTGCACTTATGCAAGCTGGTGGATTAGGCAATTTATTGCACGTTATATCACAAGCAAGCAGCGACTTGTCAGACTTCCGCAGAGAAGAGAAGAAACTCTGCGCCGTATTCAACAGGCTTATCATATGTTATGCCAAACTTTGATGCATCAGCCTCGTAGTATTGATATTGCAAAAGAGCTTGGAATCTCAGTTAAAGATGTCGATTCTTATGCAAATATCGCTTCTGATTTTATTTCATTTGATTATAACGATGAAACTATCAGTGTAGTAGATATTCATGAAGATTATACATACAGCCCCGAACAGTATCTCATGAAACAAATATCCCGTGACGGCACTATGCGTATTTTAAATAAACTAAAAGAAAAAGAAAGGCGCATAATCAATTATCGCTACCAATTGAACGGCAGTGAATATTGCACATTAAAAGAAATTAGTAATAGACTCGATATTTCTCCCGAGTCTGTCCGTCAAATTGAAATGCGTGCTTTAAAGAAAATCCGTACTCATGCGCAGGAGCTGCGTGAATCCATTTATATGGAAGCTATGTGAGCCTGTCCCGAAAACTGCGAACCTCTGGTTCGGTCAGTTTTGAGACAGGTTTCCGAACAAGCCTAATCTTAAACCTCTAGTTTCCGCTCAATAAAGTATCTATACTGGAAAAATGATAAATGAAAACTCCCTTGTAATTTACAAGGGAAAGCCGGCGATTGTAAAAGACAAATCGGATGGAAAGATTACCATAGTCCTTCCAAACAAGGAACAAGTAAAAGTTCGGGATAAAGATATTGAGCTTTTACATCCAGGCCCGGTAAAAAACTTTGATGAAATTGGAATTACAAATCAATTTGATTCATCTGTTAATGAACAGATCAAAGAAGCGTGGGAGCTGTTGTTAGACGACATAACTTCACATCACTTAAAAGAATTAGCTTCGCTTATCTATAATGAATATACGCCTGCGGCAGCGTTTGCCGTTTATTCTTTGCTGCAAGACGGACTTTATTTTTCCGGCACAATCGAAGCGATTATTCCACGAGCCAAAAACGAAGTTGAATCCGAAGAAAAAAAGCGTAACGACAAATTACGTGAATCAGATGAACGCTCTCAATTTCTGGACAAAATAAAAACCTGCCTAAAAAAACCTGACACACAAATTTTTTTGCACAATGATACAAATATCGAAGATTCCCGGAAACTTGATTTACGCTTCATGCAAGATGTAGAAGCACTTGCATTCGGTAAAACGGAAAAAAGCCGTACCATGAAAGAGCTGGGTTTAAGTGAAACCTGCGAAAGCGCTCACTCCCTGCTTTTAAAAAGCGGCTTCTGGACAACAGCTACAAATCCTCACCCAAGCAGATTTGGACTTTCGTTTAACAGTGCCGACATCAAACCTGACGTACCAAATACACTTTGCGAGGAAGAACGGTCTAACCTTTGTCATCTTTTGGCATTCGCCATTGACAGCCCGTGGAGTTGCGATCCTGATGATGCCCTCTCAATCGAAGCGCTTGATGGAGATGATTTCTCGGGTGATTGTGCGCTCTATGTTCATGTAGCAGATCCTGCCTCTTCGATTGTATTCGATTCAAAGGTTGAAAAAGACGCGCGTGAAAGAGGGGCGACACTGTACCTCCCCGAAGGTGCTGTTCGAATGTTATCAGACGATTTTATCCAAATGTATGCTCTTGGTCTTGCGGAAAAATCATTGGCGTTAACTTTTAAAATGACAATCAATAAACAGGGAGCTGTAACCGCCGTGGATGTTTTTCCGTCAATTATAAAAGTTCGGCGGATTACTTATGAAGAAGCGGACAAACAAATAGACAATGCAGACTCTCAAGACGCAAAAACGCTGAGGGTACTTTATGAATTGTCGCAGCGTATTTTTAAACGCCGCCGTGAACACGGAGCTGTAAACATTGAACTGCCGGATGTTCATATCACAATCAACAATAATCAAGTCAAAGTAGAACCGTTAACGCAATTCCGTTCTGCTTCTCTGGTAAGAGATTGCATGATTGCCGCCGGTGAAGGCGCAGGCAGTTGGGCAGCGGCAAGAAGTATAACTTTTCCATACATCAGTCAAGAAACGGAAATGCAGGGAAAAATACTTCCGGATACTCCGGGTTTTGCCGATTCCTGGCAATTACGCAAATGTATGAGGCCTCGTTGTATATCGACTAAACCCGGCTGTCATCAAGGCTTGGGGCTGGACATTTATTCACAAGTAACAAGCCCGTTACGGCGCTATACAGACCTTTTGGCGCATTTGCAATTGCGTGCTTTTTTGCGTGGAGAAACTCCTCTTAATACGGATGAAGTTGCGGCGCGGCTAGGTTACAGCGAAGCAGCGGCGGCGGCTGTAAACCACGCAGAAAGAGCTTCCAACAATCACTGGCTTATGGTTTACCTTTGCGATAAAAAAGATTCCGTTTGGGAGGCTGTCGTCTTGGGAAATGCCGGAAACCGCACGCACGTTGTTATTCCTCTGCTTGCTTTGGAAACTCAAGTATCGTTGCAAAAAAGCGTACAGCCAAACGAAAATGTGCAACTGGTTTTAAAGTCAGTGAACATTCCTAAGGGCGAGGCTGTTTTTGTTCATCAACAACCCCACCACAACACAAATAAAACGTGAAAACCCCTAGTCTAATAAAGGATTCCACGAAGGAAGTCCGCTGTCTTCCTCCTCATCTTCGTCTTCATCATCCGGGAAGAACCTGATAGAGGTATCGGGAGTAAGCGCAGCTTCGGTTGCCGGCATGGGAACCGACCCTCCGCTTGAAGGAAAACCTACAGGCAAGACAGGAGCGACTGCCGATTCGTTGGGAAGTTCGTCAAAAAACGGCTCATCAATGAAGTCGAAGTCAGACGGTACAAAAACCGGTACTTCATCATCTAAAAACGGATTTAACGAAGGAAGCCCGGAAGGCTGTCTTATATTAAAATTGGGCATTACGCTGTTTGTTCCGGGATTTCTGCCACCTGAGGGATTGCTCTGAGCTTCCGGGAAAAGGTCTGAAGGCAAGCCAGGTAACGGAGAGAGCGAATCAAACAAAAATGCGTTATCCGGGTTAAATCTGGTAGCGGCAACCGAAATCCTTGACTCAAAAGGAGATGGGCCGGAATGAATATGGCAGAGTCTGCCCGGCTGAGTTCCTTCAAGGAACGGCAAACTTCTTGCTCCGGCATCACAATAAGATGTTAATAACAATCCCGATGTTCTGCAGACAACTTGGTAGACAATGCCGGAAGCCGGTCTTACAAAATCCCTTTGAGGAAGCCCGATGTGCAGTTCACGCATCATGTCGCCCCAAACAGGAGCGGCAAGCTGTGCGCCGGTTTGGTTAATGCCTAAAGAATTTCCAAGCCTGTCAAAACCAAACCAAACTGCTGTGGTAAAGTAAGGGGAATAACCTATTGTCCATGCATCTGTCCAGTTTTGCGTAGTCCCGGTTTTTCCGGCTACAGGCATCCTGAACGTTCTTCCTTCGTCATCTCTAAATATAAGTCTGCCCTGCCCAGCTCCGGTAAAGAGAGTGCCTTGCGCAGTCGTGCCTAATTCCATTATCCTCGACATGATATAAGCATTCTGAGGGCTGATAACCTGATTCCTTGCTCCGGCACGTTGCTGCCTTTGCCGCACTTCCCTTTCGATGTCAAAAATAACTCTTCCGTTACGATCTTCGATTGAGCGAATGGCAATAGGAGTAACGTCTCTCCCCTGATTTCCAAAAACCGCAAAAGCCCTTGCCATTTGCATTGGCGACGCAGAAGTAATTCCAAGCGCCAAGGGGAAAACACGAGGGAAAATACGGCGGATTGTCGCTTCGTCGGTAATGCCTAAAAGAGCGGCTGATCTTTCGATTGTAGCGTCAAAACCGATTGTTTCCATAATAGTAATTGAAGGAATATTCAATGACAGATTCAATGAGTCATAAAATAAGATAGAGCCTCTCCATCTTCCGCCAAAGTTAATCGGTATATAAGGAGTATGATCGTCGTTGTAAAAAATAATCGGCATATCGTAAATCATTGAGGCGGCTGTGAACAAACGAGTGTCAATAGCGGCGGAATAATAAAGCGACTTTATAGCGGAACCTGTCTGAACAACTGCTTGAGTCGCACGTATCAATTGATTTGATTCGTCAAAGCGGGATCCGCCTACGATTGCGGTTATAAATCCTGTTTCGTTTTCTAATGAGACTAAAGCGCCTTCAACTACATTATGTTGAGTACGTTCTATCATTCTGGCAAAACCATGTCCGGTTATGTCTCTTAATTCGGGGATACCAAAGGCAAGAGCCGCCATATCAACAATTGGGTTGATTACATTTGTATAACGGGCAACAGCTCTCGCTTCTCCCTGCATCAACGAAACTTCACGGATTTCTGTGAAATCAAAAGCCAATGTCAACAAATCGACGACAGGGATGATTGTTCGTTCTGCCTGCATATTACTTCGTCTGCTTGTAGCGTGAAACTCTCTGTTGGCTCTTTCCAGCCCTCCAGCCATCAGCCTTTCAGCCGCTTCCTGATGTTGAAGGTTAAGTGTTGTATGGACAGTAAATCCGTCACGGTGGAAATCCATCGTTCCAAACATCAAAGATGATAATTCACGGCGGACAAGTTCGCTGAACCACGGCGCTCTGTCTTCACGGGAAAGATAAGCGGAGAGCGGAGGCCTTGTCCAATCGAAGTTTTCCCAAAATTCCGCAAATGAGGCTTCGGCTTCGTCTCTCTCCGCCCAGCCAAAATGGATCATTCTTTCGAGGACAAAGTGCTGACGGTTCATTGCCTGATTGGGGTTTCTTATCGGATCAAAACGATGGGGGCCTGAAAGCAAAACCGCTAAAACTGCGGATTCAGCAATAGTAACATATCTTGCGCTATGCCCAAAAAAATGCCTGCTCGCTGTTTCTACGCCGAAAGTACCCGGCCCCATTGGCATATAATTAAGGTAGATTTCGAGGATTTCGTTTTTTGTATAACGGCGCTCTAATTGAAACGCCCACCATAGCTCGATAATTTTACGCCTGAAAGTTTGCTCACGGCGGTTAGTGTACAGTGTACCTGCTACTTGTTGAGTGATTGTAGAACCGCCGCCAAGATTTCGACCCGTCAAAACTCCCCATACGGCACGGGAAGTCCCGCGAACACATAAACCACGATGGTTAAAAAAGTTTGGATCTTCACGAGCTAAAACCGCATGAACCAAGTGTCTTGGCAGTTCGGCAAGCGGAACGAGTTCACGTTTTTCGTCAGCGGCAAACTCCGTTATAAGCACGCCGTTTATATCTAAAATTCTTGTTGGAAGCGCCGGAGCAAACTCTACGAAATTTTCGTTATTTCTGACATTAGCTGTCATCGCCAGAGACAACCCAAGTCCAACACCGACACAAATAACAATAATAATTGTAAAAACGAGGACTACCCTTATAAAAATTGCAGAAAGGAGACCTCTCCCATTATATCTTCCCATATA
>WQWD01000087.1 GCA_009785545.1 Treponema sp.
TACAGCAATTCTTTTATTGTGATTGTCACTGGCTCCCAACAGCTCACATTCTACGGTTTCAAGGGCTGTGGCGATAGATTTTATTAAGGCATCCATTCGGATAGTCATTTTTAAATCATAGATGATTTTAACAGGCAGTTCAATTATGGGGTTGTTTATGAAGCAAAAAAGGGTACTTTTGAGGTTGGCTTTTCCTTTTTTTATATTGTATAATAAGACAATTAGACATCATAAAGTACATTGACATTCCATTTAGGAGGCTTAGATGCTGGTAGTAACAGGTATTTTTGAAAATGAACGATTTATCCCAGATAGCCCTATTTCCATTCCGCAGAAAAAAAAGGTGGTAGTAACTATAGAAGACTACCTTGACAAAGCTAATAGAATGGAAATGCCAACCACGAATAAATGGCGGGAAATAGGCGAGGCAATACTTAATTGCGATGAGGAATTAATAGGCAGCCCAACCCCCATTCAATTTAGAACAATTACAGAAATGGAAACATTATGACCAAATATGCTCTTGATACCAATATTGTTACTTATTACTTAAAAGGGAATAAAACAATAATCGAACGTGTTTCTGCCGAAACTGACAATGCAAACTCCATAATAATTCCGCCAATAGTATTTTATGAAATAAAGCGATGGTTATTAACGGTAAACGCCAACAAGAAATTAGAACTATTTGAAAATATGTGTTCATTATCGGGCATTGGTATAATAGAGAGGGGTGTTTTGGAAATAGCCTCTGTAATATATTCCGATTTGCAAAAAAAAGGTATCATTATAGGAGATAATGATATACTAATTGCTTCTTATTGTCTTTATCACAATATTACACTTGTTACAAATAATGAAAAACACTTTAATAATATTGCAGATTTGAAAACAGCAAATTGGCTATAATAATATTTATAGATCGGTTAATAAGCCAAATATTCATTTTTCCTTGACCTCAAGATATAAACCCATCCGCACGAATAAAAAAGGCGGCTTATTGCCAGCTGGCTTTATCCGGCAAGGATTTCTTAAACTCCTCCAATAATTTTTCCTGATACATTCCTTTGTAGGACATATCGAAAAATTTATTCAGCGCCTCATCATGAAACCTCTGCCACGACTCGTCTTCACTGCCGGGAACGATTGGATAAAAAAGAACACCAACAGACAATGCCGCTTTTAAGTCGCCGGGCGCATCACCTATCATCAGGATTTTATCAGCGGGGTATTTTCCTTTTGTTGCGGACTCAAGGTGTTCCGCCTTTGTTCCTAATTCCTGCCCGGCAATAAAACGCACCAACTTGTCTATCCCCAGATGAGCCCACTCACGAACAAGAGCTTCGGTTGGCGTTTGAGAGACAACAATAACATCTGCTTTTTCCTGCATTTTACACAGGCTTTCTCGGAAGAGCGGAAACGGCGGTATGCCGCGAATAATTTTTTCTACAGCTTCGTTGACATCTAACGACCATTGAAGAACAACTTTGAGAACAACATCGTCAGTTTTGTCTATTTCCGCTTCAAGAGCGGGATTGCCAAGTTTGGATTCCCTTTGTGTCCACTCCTTTAACGCAGACACATCCATGATTTCAGCTCCTCTTTTTTGCACTTCCGGCCGCCGGCGCAAAAATTCCATAGCTTTTATTACAGCGTGAAAACGATTACAACCTCTATCCTGAGAATACAAATTAACAAAATCCCAAACTTCCCGTGCATATTTTGAAACACATTGTAAATTGAAATTATTAATAAAAGCAGGACAAAAACATTCCTTGTGTTTTGGTTCCATCGAATCAAAAACACAACCATCCGAATCAATGCCGATAAAATATTCTTTTTCGGCTTGAAGGTTTTTTAAATTCAATAAAGTACTCATAGTTACTCCTTATAGTCCTTTAATTTTATTAATTGACTATAACATACGCCTTCGGCTAGAGGATCAAATATACAATGAAAATATAGAATTAGCAAGTTTGATTGTTGTTTTTTAAATTTTTCTCGTAATATTTTTAAATGTTTGTTGTTAATTCATTTTTGCGCAAACGCATTTTGGCATAAATATTCTCTTTCTCTTTTGTTAGTTCATCGGCTTCTTGAATTCGATATACTTTTTTTTCCATTTCAGATAAATCACACAATATTTTAACTAGCTCCGGCAGATACTCATCCGGTTTGATACTTGCCAGCCTTTGACTGTTTTCATTGACATCATACTCAAAGAAAT
Organism: Treponema sp.; assembly: GCA_009785545.1. Classification (GTDB taxonomy): domain Bacteria; phylum Spirochaetota; class Spirochaetia; order Treponematales; family Breznakiellaceae; genus WQXQ01. The sequence goes on from WQWD01000087.1 coordinate 2,228, forward strand.
ATTCTTTTTGCGTCTGCTGCGATTCCATATCTTCTGAATTAATTGCCGCAAGAAGCTGCTCGATTTCTTCCTGAGACAAAATTGGAACAGGCTTTGGTAAACTAGGCAAATACGCATTGGGGTTTATTTCGATAAGTTTACGGCGAATTTCCAGGAATTCTTTATAGTATGTTTTTGATTCTTCGTAACGGCAATTTTTTTTATATACACCAGCAAGATATTCCAATTTTTCCGCCAATTTATACAGATATTCTTCTGTTTTAGTATCAGCAAGTTTTCTGTATATTTCCAATACTTCTGTATAATTCGCTTCTGATTCGTCATGTTTATTATTACTTTGCTGCAGCCCCGCTAAATTGTTTAGTACTAAAGCCATACCCGCTAAATATTCAGAAGTATCAATTTCTACAAGTTTTCTGTATATTGCCAGCGCTAATGTGTAAGCCGCTTCTGCATTAAGAGATATTTTTTTTCTTAATTGCAGATCCTCGGAATCATCAGATGATACAGGAGCATCAGAGCCGCCTACTCCGGCAAGAAGCGCATCTATTTCTTTTTGAGTTAAAGCGTCGCCGGAACTTATCACATCTGGCAAGCATAACTCCGGATTGATTTCCAATAATTTTTTTTGAATTTCCAGCATTTCTATATAACTTGTTTTTGATTCTTCATAACGTTCGGTTTCTTTTTGCAAAGCAGATAAATACAACAACTTTTTGATTAATTTAGGAAGATATTTGTCCGGGCTTGTTTGGGCAAGTTTTTTGTATATTTCTGATTCTTCAATATATATTGCCTCAGCCTCTTTTTGATGATTTGCTTTATGTTGCAGATAAGCCATATTACTTAATACGATTGCCAATCCCGGCAACTCATTTGAGTTTAGCTCTGCAAGTTCTCGTTTAATCTTAATTGCTTCTATATAATTATTTTCCGCTTCAATATCACGATCAATGCTTTGCAGCATATTTGCAAAATTATTCAAAGCTGTTGACAAACCGGATAAAAACTCTCCGGGACTGCTCTTGGCAAGTTCTCGCCTGATCGCAATAGACTCTGTAAAGCTATTTTCAGCTTCCGAATACTGTTTGTTTTTCATTTGCTCGTCTGCTAAATCGCTCAGCTTTACCGCTGCGTCAAGTGTATAAGTACCTCGTATCATTCACTTTTTACCATAATTTAACTTTATAAACATTAGCTGTATTTTATTATGCTATATGTATTTATACAATACTGGAAAAGGGAGATTGCGAAGCTTAAATATAAGGAGATTAACCCAGAAATGCTGCATTAAGGCTCTACAAAAAGCGGGAAACGGGAGTCGGACCCGCGACATCGACCTTGGCAAGGTCGCGCTCTACCACTGAGCTATTCCCGCACTTTTCTAAACTTTAGTAAAATTCAGAAATTTTGTCAAGCCCTTTTTAAGCCTTTTTAGTATCCGAGGCTGGCGATATCCGAAAAGTTAGAAACTTATTCGGACATCTTCCTTAATTTAAGAATTTTCGCAATATTTCGCAGAAATATGAGGAAATTCAAAGGCTGTTCGAAAAGTAACCAACTTTTCGAACAGCCCCATCGCCAATGCTATTTTTTCAAAATAGCTTCTACCTTAGAGAGCTCCTCGGCTGTAAGTGGCGGCTGTGAGACAGCAGTGAGGTTTTCCTTAAGCTGGGCTGAAGAACTGGCTCCTATCAATACGCTGGTATTACGTTTATCCCGTAATATCCACAAAATTGCGAGGACAGAAAGTGTCGTGCCTCTTGCTTTTGCCACATCATTCAGAGCGTTCAATGTTACAAGAATCTCCGGCGTTATTGACGGTCTGAAAAATTCGTTGGTGGAAGCTCGTGAGCCTTCGGGGATTGTTCCGTCAAGATATCTGCCGGTTAGAAGTCCTTGGGCGAGAGGAGAAAAACAAATACAGCCTGCTCCCTCTTTTTCGAGTACATCCAGCAACCCGTCTTCGATCCAACGGTTCAACATGGAATAAGCCGGCTGGTGAATCAAACAAGGCACTCCCAAAGAGCGTAATGTAGAAATTGCCGTTGTGCTATCTTTCGCACTGTAACTCGATATACCGACATAAAGAGCTTTGCCCTGACGTACAATATCAGCAAGAGCGCCCATTGTTTCTTCGATGGGGGTATCAGGATCGGGGCGGTGGCTGTAAAAAATATCGACATAATCCAAACCCATGCGTTTAAGGCTGGCATCCAAACTTGCGATAAGGTATTTTCTGCTGCCCCATTCGCCGTAAGGACCCGGCCACATACGATAACCGGCTTTGGTGGAAATAATAAGCTCGTCACGATAAGGCATTAGATGATCCTTTAACATTCGGCCAAATGCTATTTCCGCTGAGCCGGGCGGCGGCCCGTAATTGTTGGCAAGATCAAAATGATTGACACCGGAATCAAACGCTGTTAAAACAGTTTCACATCCAGTTTCGTACCTGTCAACACCGCCAAAATTTTGCCAAAGCCCAAGCGATATTTCCGGCAAGTTTAAGCCGCTTTTACCGCACCTGCGGTATTTCATCATCTCATAACGATTGTCTTTTGCGTTATACGCCATTTTTTTCTCCTTAGTAACGTAAATTTATACCGAAGCCCCATGCCCATTGTTTTCCTTCGCCGAGAATGGCGTTAGAAAATCTCCAGGCTAACCAGGCATTTGGTTCCAAGAAAATAGGAAGGGCTGTAACAGGAACGGCGGAAGTTACCATGCCAAGCCTTAATACGAGTGACTGAGCGAGGTGCAAGCTGGAATCATTTATCCGCAGCCCTTCGCCGGGCTGTTCGCCGCTGTCATACAAAACACTTCGCAGCGCTAAAGCACCAAATATTCTGTTAAAGTAAATGTGAGAAAAATTGTTTTGAATTTCAAAAGAAAAAAGCCCCAGCGCAACTTCACTGCCTGCAAGCCAGTTTAACCTGCGATCACCGACAGGGTATTCCTCTGATGCAACACTTTCAAATGTTGGGCGGGCGTCAGATACGCCGTGAAGATTCATTGTACCTGTCATGTCGTAAGCCCCGTAAAGCGTCAAGTTGATGGGAAAACGTGACTCGGTATTTGCCCGAAAGACTGCGTCAAAACGAGGGTTGAACGTTTCGGCAAAACTTGCCTGAAAATCATCGACAAAATTGATTCCTCTAAGGCTGAATGAAACTCCTGTTCCAAACATTTCATGCTGCCGCCGATTAATGTTTGAAAAAGAAATCCCTACGCTGTAAAACAAACCGCTTCTGGATTCACTCCAATCATAAGCGCTTGCTCCTCCGTCATCCCAAGCTTGGCGAAAATAACCTGCCGCCAAAGATAAACCGTAACCCCAACGGCGTGGGAAGCGGGTAAAACTGCCTGTCAGTGAGGCAAAGGTTTCCCGATACGGAAGATTGCCGCTTCCAAGCAATACTGTATCAGAAAACTCTAATGTGAGCGGAAAACCCAGAGCTGTGTTTTGCCAAAAGAAACTTTCTATCGCAGCCATGCGGTATTTGACATCAGCATAAGCCATAACGATAATGAGATGTCTGTCCGTTGGATCCATCATCACTGTAAAAATACCTCCGCCGTCAAAGCGAAGCGTCAATCTATCATCAATGACGGGTGTTCTTACCAACGGCAGAGGCAGCCAGAACTGGAATGGGTTCATGTAAGAGACAGCGATAAATGGACGAGACTCGGCATTTGCGAATGGAGAGGCATACCCGTAATCCCAGAAAAATGCTGTGGTAATTGGTGGCTGAGGCTGTGCGTCAATTTCCAGCGGCTCGAAATTTTCTGAGTTTAACTGAATTAGAGTTAGATCGATTTGTGTACCAGATATTGTGCCGACAGTTTCGGGGAAACGCAAAAAGCCGTCACCAGAGAAAAATGCTGCCCTGTAGTAGATAACCCCATTCACGGCAACAGGATTGAAAACTCCGCCGGAGAAATCTCTGTCGCTTAACACTGCCTGCATTGTATCGATGTTGATGTAACTTAACTTATACATACGATCATCGGCATTATGGCTGAAGAATATTTTCCCGTCTGACACTCCCAAGCTGCGCATATAAGACCAAATGTTTTTGTGCCACGCATAATTGTCTGTTTCGACGTTATGCGCACTTTCAACACGGAACAGCTCTCCCGATACATAATTGTAAAGAAGCAATTCACGCACGCCGTTACGTGCAGCAACAAAAACAATTCTGTCGTCATCCAAGACTTGCGGGCCGGAAAACATCAGGCTTTCGTTTCCAATAAAAAGAACTTCGCTGTTTCCGTTGAAGCCTTCGAATACAATCTTTGTATTGTGCAATTGAGAGCGTATTCCGATAACTCCATCACGAAAATATCTGGCTCTGTATAAACCTTGAATCGTTCTGCCTGTTCTGCGTCCCGAAAAAGCGTCATGTTCAATTACGACCGCTCTGTAACGGTCGCCTGTCATTTGGTAACCTGATATGAGAACTGTTCCGCCGTCAGCAGAGACATCAATGTCATTGGTAAAAAACAGGGAGGTGTTAAAATCTCGAATGTTTCCCGTTATGGTGTCATAGACACGGACTTTGCTTTCCGCACTAGACAAAACGAAAACAGAATTGTTTTGTGCGGCGATTGCGGAAATTGAACTGCGTCTCTCTGCGAAGAAATGTCTTTGCAGAGGAAAAATTTCATCATGGTTTTCCTCGATGTCGTCTAACGCAAATGTTTCTCTGAATCTGTTCCATGCCTCAGTAAAATTCATGCCGTATACACTTTGAAAAATACGATAAAACCCTGAACGATAAACGAAGAATGAGAAGCGGGCTTCTCTGGTTCTCCCAATAGCCTGCCAAAGTTCGGCGTATTTTTCCATGCCGTAGTTTTCTATCAGCCATGTCGAAAAAAGCCCGCCGTATTCGTACCAATTGCCTCTCTGTCCGGGATAATCGTGAACGCCCGAAACCTGAAAGGGCGTGGGAAATCTGTCCTCATGCACAGCTTGTCTGAGTATTTGCCGCACTCGAGGATCATTCGATCTGCCAAAACCTCCAAGGCTTTCAAAAGCGATTGTCACTCCTTCGACCATAAATGCCGGAGCAAACAACGCAGACGGCGTTGCCCAATTACCAAAAATTCTTTGAAGAAAACGGAAAAAAGGCCCCCGTGTATTCAACGAAACGGCGTGAGCCAGCTCATGTACAAATAATCCTTTTAAGTTGTTTTCAAACGTTGTCCACTCGACATTCATAGGTGTATCAAAAAGCACGATAGACGGATAAGGAATCGGATTGTAATATCCATTAAACAAATCTGTGTGAGGCGCAAACGTAACAGGAATACGTCCGGGAATATCGATCCCCAAAAGCAGGATCATCTGTTCATACACATGATCCGCAAAAGAAGCCAGCCTGCGAGCTGATGACTCAGACTCAGGAGGAAAAATTATGTCAAAATGTTCTGTTCTAATAACACGAAAAGTGGTAAATGGCTCAAACAACTGCGCCTCAAGGGGCAGCGAATTCATAACCACCAAAACCAAAAAGATCAACAACCCCGCCCTGAAGGGACGGGGTATGTTGTTCTCTAAAGGTATTGGACTCGGGTTTAAACGCCCTGAAGTCGAACCTTCGGTTCGGCGAGATATTAAACCCTCGCCACGAATAACGATAATTCGTCTCATATTTTGATGATACTGTATTTAGCGGATAATGTCATGGTTGCTGCTGTTGACTTTCAAAAAATGGCATTTTATAATGGGATTCAAGGTAGATATAACAACACAGGAAATTGTCGAATTATTAAGAGAAAGCAGAGCCGGAATATAAAGACAACGCAAGCATAGAGGAGGAAAAATGGAGTTTGTACGGCATATTGTCAATAGCAATACGTTATCACCGATTTTTACTTTGCCACCATCGTTCCAAAATATGGAAGTGGAGGTTATTGTGTTGCCAGTCGATAAGCGTAAGGTATCAACAAAAGTAATAAATCATTCTGCTTTTGGGCGGTTAAAGGCTTATGCAAACCCTTCTCTCTTATCGGAAGAAGCATCTGCATGGGAAGAAGCAGTTACAGAGAAGTATGCACTACGTTGATGCCAATGTTATTTTGCGCTACATATTAGACGATCATACTGAATTTTCTCCAAGGGCAAAAAAGATTATTGGTGAAAATACAGTCGAAACGCCTATAGAAGTTCTCTGTGAAGTTGTTTTTGTTCTAAAAAGAATCTATAAAATAACTCGTAAAGAAATAGCAGATACACTTTTGGATTTTTACAAAAACACGAATTCTATACTACCACACCATGAAGCGGTTATTAAAGGCATAGAATATTTTGGTGAAAGCAATCTTGATTTTGTAGATTGTATTCTGGCTGGATACAATGAACTAGAGAGTATTAGTATTCATACATTTGATATGAAACTTGAAAAATTACTTGCAACCATAGCAAAAACAAAAATAATTTGACTATATATCAACCAAAACCCTACATAAAACTCGATTTGTCATGATGGTATCAGATACCGAATTTCCGTAGCGGCTCTGAATAGTGCCAGATACTATGATATAAAAAGTTAGGAAAGATTGGTATCCTGATCTGACGGGATCAGAGAGCCGGCAGCAGGTTGAATTATGTCGTGAGGACGCACATAAAATGTCGTGATCCTCGA
>WQWD01000088.1 GCA_009785545.1 Treponema sp.
ATTCTTCCATGTCTATCATGACCATGCAAAGCTGTTTGCTTTTTCGTCCCATCATTGGCTTTACCTCCGGGGATATTATAACACCTTTTCCTTTAATATTACTTACTTTGTCAACACGTCCAAAATCTGACACGCTCAGTTTTGGTGTTCTGCTCTTAATTTACAGCGAGGGCGGTGACAGTCAAATTTTGTTGAAGGGCTTCCGACAAGAAGCGCAACAACAATCATGATTGCGCAAACACACCACCTGTCAAAACCTCGTACAAGCTCCGGCGGTGGTGGCTGAGCGGGAAAACATCTCTGGGACTCCTCGCCAGAGAGCCTGCGTCACATACTCGTATGTGACGTAGGCTCGGAGGCGAACTCCCCCAGAGTTTTCCCGAGCAGACACCGCCGCCGGAGCTTGTACGGTGATTGTCTACCGCAGTCTCGGCACAGGTTTCAAGTACACCCTTAAAGATGGGTATCTCTTTCGCCTAATTCACGACCATAAACACACTTAGTTACAACGCCTGTATTGTCTCAGCAGCAAGACCTGTAAACATCTGAATCTTTTCAATCGACTCGCCAAATTCCTTCATTTTTCGAGCAATTTCACGTTTTCCTTCAACTTGCCCAACTGCGTGACCTTCCGCATGACCTGCGACATGACCAGCAGCATGGCCAGTTTCCCAAGCTTCCTCTTTCCAGACCTCTTTCGCGTCTTCTATATTCCATTCCGTCAACAACATATTTAAAACCTCCGAAGCGTGAATTTCCAAGAACTCTTTTAGTATAGCATACCTATGGCAATACTTAACAGCTTCGTTTACCGCTTCTGTTTTGTTCTCCATCTCTTTTCTTAATTCTCTAACCTTTGCCATGAATGTTGTATACTCTGACAGTTTTTTGCAACGGTTAAGAAGTTCCTCGTTTCTGCCTTCGTTGATGTTTAGCACTTTTACTTCCAGTTCAAGCAGAGGGGTTGTTCTCTTCGGCAGTCCCAAATCCTGCGGGTTTTCAAACAGCTCGGATAACCGCAGAATCTTTTCATCTGGAAACGGTTTTTCTCCGTTATACAAAACATAAAACTCAGGCCATGGGATTGAAAGTTGTTTTTCTGAATACAAGTTTTTCCCTGTGACAATCTTTTCAAGTACACGAGAAATGTAGAGAAGGAGACGCAACCCCATGTTAGGATTGATGGTACTTTGATGTTCAATCAAAACAACAAGCTTTCCGCCAATCTCAAAAGAGATGTCGTTGTATAAATCCATGAACACTACATTTTCGAGAGTGTTAATGGAAACCGGCACATCATGCGGAAGGGAGGCTCCGCCAAGAGCGCAATACAGCTCCCGCAATAAGTCGGGTTCGCTAAAAAGTTTAGTGAAAACGCTGTCTTTAAAATTTTTGTTAATTTTCATACATATATATGGGTTGAATATGCGTGACGCTTTACCTAAACCAAAAGTTTTTTGAAAAAAATGCCATAGCGACAAACACCCACACACACATAATTGGAACACCACCACTACACAGGTTTGTACGCAATGGGGTGATATATAACCACCGGCAGGCGGAGAGGCGTGGCTGGCAGGAAAAACATCTCTGGGACTCCTCGCCATAGAGACCTCGAAGAGGGCTCGGAGGCGATCTCCCCCAGAGTTTTTCCCTGACAGACACGCCTCTCCCCCTGCCGTAATTGTAATACACAACAATCCTTTTGCGTACGATCAAAACAGCAATCTATCCAACTCCAATTGTGCGCTCAAGTTGTTTGGGTCTAACTCCACCGCGAGTAAAAGCGCTCTGATGGCTTCGGCAGGTCTGCCAAGTGTGATCAAACATCTTGCTATCCGGTGTTGAATACGCGCGGCGGCTTCGGGATTTTGCCAAGCCGATAACTCCATGTTTGCAGCCGCAAGTTCATATTGAGCAAGCGCTCGGGCAGGGGAGCGTTGTGTTTCGTAGATTCTGCCAAGATTCGCCCAAACAGTCCAATCCCGTTTTGCCTCAGGGATGTTTAGAAGAATAGCTTCTGCCGCCTCAAGATCACCATCGTTCATGTGAAGAAGCGCTCTGTAAAGATCTGTCCATGAGTCTGCGAAGCGGCTTGTATTTAATCGATCCATAAAAATTGGTATTTCGTCGAACCGCCGTTGAAAGAAAAAGTGCCACGCAGCCCATTTGTTTAAGTTTTCGTTTTCGGGATGACGATCCAAAAGCAGCCAAGTTTCCGCTATTTGGCGGTTAAGATGCCACATCTCTCTGTAACGTCTGACAATTTCCAAATCAACATAAGGAGAATTAACAGACTCTATGTTGATGTTTGACTCGATAACAGAAGCAGCCTCAGGCATATCGTATAAACGGCTGTAACGAATTAACCCAAAAATATGACTGTTTGAATTGAACATCGAATCAAGCCTGACAAGTCTGCCAAGATAATAATGCGCCCGTGCATAATTTTTGTCAGCCAGCGCAAGGCTTGCTAAATTGTATAAACTGTTTTCGATGTAAGGGGTTTCTGACAGATCAATTTCGCCTTGTTCCCATTCTGCGGATATGGCTAACAAGTTCCAGATAAACGCCGCACTTTCCCGAAACCCGGCAAGGTACAAAGCATCGGCTTGGCGAATCAATGCTCTTGTATCATCAATCTGAGAAAAAAGTTCGGCAGAACGGATTAAATCGCCGAAGTCAAAGGTGAACTCCGCCGCAAAATGCGCCGCTTGGGTTGAGAGAGTATCCCATGAAGCCGTCATTGTCTGAATGTCAGCCGAAGCGCCTGCGATATTTTCACGTAACACTTTTAACAAAGCAAGGTTAATTGTAATAGCTTCTGTTCCGCAGGAAACAATACCTGAAGAAACATATTGATTTGCCAATGCCGGATTTCTAAAATCACCTAACAAAACATGAAAGCTAAGAGCAATTGTGTTAAGGGCGGAATCTGCCGGCGCTAACCCTCTGTTTAACAGCGGAAGCCACCTGCGCAACAGAGTTTCGGTTTCCCTTGTGATAGCTGTATCTTTGACAAGCTGCGCTGCCGCAAGTGCGATAATATGCTGCGATGCCGGAAATGCGTTTAACGCATTGTTTAAGGAATTGCGGTAATATGTCAGCGAAGGAGGGTGCAGAGCGGAGAGCGTTCTTCGGCGTTTAAGAACGGAAAGCCACGATTCAACTGTGATAGTATTGTTTTCCAGACGATCAAGCGCGCGGTTGAAATACTCAAACTCTCTTTCTGTTCCAAAATTATCAGAAAAAGCAATGTCAAATTGGCGAAGGGAATTGTTAAAATTTTCCTGACGGCGTGCCGTTCGGACAGAACCTCTTTCAATGAAAACAAATAATAACAAAGCGATACAACAAATTAACAAAAAGAAGATTCCCGCCAACATTGTTAAACGCAAGATTCTTGGCTTGTTTGTAAATGCTGTCTTTTTCATGGTGATTTTTTGTTTAAGGATTTTCGAATACTGTCAAGAACGCCGTTTACAAACTTGTAAGAATCATCGGAGCCGAATTCTCTGCATATACCGATAGCTTCATCTATGATTATCGAAGGAGGTATTTCATCTTGATACATCAATGTATAAGCGGACATTCTTAAAACGGCAAGGTCAACTTTGTTAAGGCGGGTAATATCCCAGTTTTCCAAATGTTTTTTTAAAAGCGAGTCAATATCGGCGATATTTTCGATTGTTCCCGCTATCAGAAGTCTTGAAAAAGCCGCCAATTCAATGTCGAGTTTTAAAAGTTTTTCTTCATCAAGCCAGGCAAAGGCGGTAAGCTCCTCTACGGGAGCTTTACTCACTTCCCAAAAGTAGAGCGCTTGAAAAGCGAGAATTCGAGCTTTCCGCCTTGATGCCATTTTTTTACCAGTTAATGTTGTTTTCGAAAATCTGGAAAGTTCTGCCGGTTCTTAGCTCGGTAACAAGCTCTTGGCTTGCTTGCGCTAAAACAGTCTGCTGTCTTTGAAGCCCCAAAAGCTGCCCCAAGAAATTCCTGACAGAAACATTGATCCTTGGGTCTACACCGGCTTGCATGAGAATATGAGGCGGAACAAGATCATCTATTTCCAGAACCCTGAATTCAAGATTTCTGGTTACCTTAATTATCATGTAAGCGTTAGGTGTTTCTATCAATCTTGAAACTTGCCCTTGCTGAAGGGTAAAAGCAACATTGATAAAGTCCTGCCCAAATTGAGCTTGAGCTTCTGGTATTCGAGGGAGAGAACCCGGCCCGGCATTGAAACCCGAATTCGGCAAGACCGATTCTTCGACCAATCTGTCGAAGACTGCCATATTTGAGCCGATTTCACGAATCAGCTGATCCGCCCTTGTTCTTGCCGCTGTCCTTGAAGCGGCGTTATTCCCAAAAGGTATTTGAATAGCGACAAATTCTACAGTTTCGGGTCGGACAAAATCTCCCCTTCTTAGGTTAAACTCTCTTTGGATTTCTTCATCGGTAGGAGGTCTTGCCGAGTTGATCAAATCGCCTTTAGTGTGTAAAAGATACCTTTGCACAACCATTTGCCTGCGCATTTGGTCTCTGAACTCAGCTACGCTAAGCCCGCTTTCTTCCCTTATTGCTCGCTCAAATTCGGCATCGGTAGGTGGGCGTCCCAGTTGCTGAGCTAAAACACCCCGCAACTGCTGCATTTGCTGGTTTATTTCGTTGTCACTAATCATGATTCTGTCACGTTCCGCCGCTTGCAAAGCCAGCCGTTCGTTTATAATTACATCAAGGATATGCAGACGCAGCCTTCGGTTTAATTCCGCATCAGTCGGAGTACGCCCCATCTCTTGGGCTAGTTGCATACGAAACAATTGCACTTGCTGCTGAGAACTTTCAAAACGTTCGACTTCCGCACGTAATTGACCGACAGTAATTACTTCTGTCCTGATTAAATTGATGGTTGCCGCCGGCTGTAAACTGGCCTGTGAAAAACCGCTAATTGCTGTTAACAGTCCTATTAAAACAAATATTATCCGTTTCATAATTTTCCTTTATAGTATCAATATATCATTAATATAAACAAAAAGTAAGGGGGAAGGTTAAAGAAATTTAACGTTTTTTAGCGGCGGTTATCTCAACACTGCCCGAATCCGCCGCACTCCCGCCGACGATGACTGCTCCTTTTGAATCTTGAAAATTCCCAGCGAGCCGGTACGCTCAACATGAGGGCCGCCGCAAACTTCTTTTGTAAAAAAGTCGACCTGCGAAAAGCCGATGGTGTAGACCTTTACCTGAGACTCGTACTTCTCTCCAAAAAGGGCGATTGCGCCTGATTTAACTGCTTCTTCGATAGTCATTGTTTCTATAGAGATTGGCAAATCCTTCTTGATTTGCTCGTTGACAATATCCTCAATTTGTTTGAGCTGATCTGCCGTTAGCGCAGAATCGTGGGTGAAGTCGAAGCGCAATCGTTCCGCTGTGATGTTGCTGCCTTTTTGCGCAGCGTGGTCTCCAAGGGTAAGTTTTAACGCCTGATGAAGAAGGTGTGTTGCTGTGTGGTATTTGACTGCCATCTCGCCCTGATCGCCAAGTCCGCCTTTGAACGCCTGACCACTTTGAGAGCGGGAAAGTTCTTGGTGTTTTTTGAAAGCTTCCTCGAATTCTTCACGGTTGACTGTCATGCCTGATTCGGCAGCAAGTTCTTCTGTCAATTCAATTGGAAATCCAAAGGTGTCGTAAAGTTTGAAGGCAAGCCGCCCTGACATAATTTTTCGGGGATCTTTGAGCAAGTTGGGAAGAAGTTTTTCGAATTCATGTTCGCCCTTTTGCAGGGTTTCCATAAACTTGGCTTCTTCTTTTTTAAGTTCGCTCATTATAAAACCACAATTTTCTTCGAGTTCGGGGTAGGCGTTTTTGAATTGCTCCACGACAACTTCTGCTATCGGAATAAGGCTTATCCCTTCGGCTTTTAGTTTTCTCCCGTGCCGAACCGCTCTGCGAATTATCCGGCGAAGAACGTAACCCGCCCCCACATTTGACGGACTGACAGCTTTTGGGTCTCCCAAAATAAATGTTGCTGAACGTGCGTGGTCGGCGACTATCCGTATCGATTTGTCAGTCTCCGTATTGCCTCCGCCTTGATATTTACTGCCGCTTGCTTGTTCAATCGCCTGTATAATCGGCTCGAAAATCGTTGTGTCATAAACGCTGGATTTTCCGTTAAGAACGGTTACAGTTCTTTCGATACCCATGCCTGTGTCAACGCATTTTCGTGCGAGAGGTTCGAATTCGCCGTCCACATTTTTATTGTACTGCATGAAAACGTCATTCCAGATTTCCAGCCACAAACCGCACGAGCAGCCGGGTTTGCAATCATTCGAGCAAGGTGTATCTCCTATATAATAGAACATTTCGGTATCCGGTCCGCACGGCCCTGTCGTTCCGGCAGGTCCCCACCAATTGTCTTCCTTGGGCAGATAAGCAATGCGATTTTCAGGTATGCCGGCACTTTTCCATATTTCCGCTGATTCATCGTCTCTTGGCGCGTCACTATCGCCCTGAAAAACAGTTATCCCAAGCCTTTCAATCGGTATATTGAGCCATTCAGGCGACGTAAGAAACTCAAAGCTCATTTTGATAGCGTCTTCCTTGAAGTAATCTCCAAGCGACCAATTCCCCAACATTTCAAAAAAGGTAAGATGACTTGCGTCGCCGACACTGTCGATGTCTCCCGTTCTGATACATTTTTGAAAATCGACAAGCCTTTTGCCTGCCGGATGTTCTTCTCCCAGCAAATACGGAACCAACGGGTGCATTCCCGCAGTTGTAAAAAGCACTGTAGGGTCATTTTCCGGCAATAGGGACTTCCCCTGTATCTGCACGTGCCCCTTTGAAACAAAAAAATTGATGTATTTGCCGCGAAGTTCATCGGCTGTTAGTCGGTTCATGGTGTTATGTTACCATAGAGGAGAGGAGAGGGGGAAGTGGAAAATTTGCTAATATTAAAAAATTTTTTCACACAAGTATTGACACTTTTTTATAAATAACGTATGCTTTTGTAAGTATCGATATGATACTGTTTGTTCACGCCACCTTAGCTCAGTTGGTAGAGCAGCAGACTGAAAATCTGCGTGTCTGGGGTTCAATTCCCCGAGGTGGCAAAAGTTTAAGGTTGCTAAGTCTTTGTGTTACAAGGAGTTAGCGGAAGAACTTCCCCAAAAGGGGCGTTTATATCACTATACTAAATTGCCTTGTACAGTGGATGTACAGTAAAACATCCGTATACAGGGTTTTTTGGAGTGTGATATGAACACGTACCCTTTCACCATTTTTAAGCGATCAAACCGCCCTTTCTATTTTGTATCTTTCAAAGACGCAAATGGCAAGTCTCTTAGTCCTATCTCAACAAAACAAGTAGATGAAAAAGATGCTATGCAGATTGCTTTTGCGTGGTTGAGAGATGGGATACCCAAAAAAGAAAAATCTGTAACTGTTCAGGATTTGGCTTTCAAGGACTTGTTGCGCAAAATTAAACTTGGAGAGGAAGCCGATACTTTGCTGATTGAATTAAAGCGTACTGGATTACTGAAAAGTTATATCTTGAACGATACTCCGCAATCGCAAGAGTTCACCTCGTTTTTGTCTACCTTTTGGGATTGGGAAACTTCACCCTACATCAATGAGAAATTGCGGAAAGCCCACGGTATTCATCGCCGCCATTGCAGGACACAGGCAAGAGCAATTCCGCTTTACTGGCAGCCTTTTTTTGAAGGGCGGTTTTTAGGAGAAATAACGGCAGGAGATATTGATGCTTTTATAAACCACGTGGGACAAATGGAGTTTTCAGCGGATAGAAAAAACGGGGTTATTAAAGCCGGAATAAAACCGCTTCGGTGGGCGTATGCAAAAGGCATGATTGAAAAAGACCCAACAAGGGGGCATATCATGTTTGCAGGTGAAAAGCAGAAACGAAATATTCTAACGCCGAGTGCTGCCGCTGCCATTTTCAGGGTTGAATGGCAGGATGAGAGGGCAAAACTCGCAAATATGCTGGCGGCAGTAACCGGAATGAGAAGCGGGGAAATACAGGCGTTGAGGTTTCAGGATTTGGGGGTAGACTGCTTATATGTTCGTGCTTCTTGGAATAAACTTGATGGTTTGAAACTCCCTAAAAACAACGAAACTAGAACCGTTGAGATTTTCTTTCCCGATTTGATGAATAGGCTGATTGAACTTGCAAAAAGCAACCCTTGGGGCGTATCACCTGACAGTTTTGTGTTTTGGTCTGCAACAAGAAAAAGCGTGCCTATGCACGGGCAGGCATTTAGAAATGGATTACGAGATGCCCTTAAACAAATTGGCTTTACAGATGTCGAATCGAAAAAATATTTATTTCACGGCTGGCGGCATTTTTTCACTTCCTACATGATAGGCAAACTGGATAAAAAACTTCTGAAAACGCAGACAGGGCATAAAACTGATGTGATGCTTGCACATTACGCTGACCATGCAACAGACGGTGACAGAGAGATCATTCAAACAGTGGGTAGGAAAACTTTTGCTGGGCTTCTACCGGAAAAGCCAAAACAATTGGTGTTTAATAAAAACGCGAGCCAAATAGCGGCTAGTGAAATCTTAACCGAGTGTTAAGCATGAGGCTCCCAGCTTGATAAACCAGACAAAGGGGCTGTCCGAATAAGTTTCTAACTTTTCGGGCATCGCCTTTATTTTTAACACAAAACCTTTATTTATTTCTGAATCATATCGGCGTATATTGAATTATATACAACGGCAAATAAAGCCAAGTTTTCAGGAGGCAGAAATGAAAAATGATAAAACGGAAAGAGATA
>WQWD01000089.1 GCA_009785545.1 Treponema sp.
AAAATCGCCCGGTTCAATCAGAGAACGCCCTATAAAACTGGTGTAAACCATCATTTTCTCCTTTTATTTAAATTATTAAAAAAAAACCGCCCGAAAGAGCGGTTTTGAAAAGTTAAATTGTTGACGTGTTTTGTGTTCATTGGGTTAGTATAACGGAATGTATGTTTTTTGGCAATATGGCAATAGGCTATGTGTTGCAATTTTGTGGGGGAAGTATTCTAGGACACTACTTTCACATTCCCGAAAATAATGAAGTTCCTATGTAACACATTTAATCCATTGTAGTAACTGGATATTTAAATATAATTTCCCGAGTATTATTATTTTGAATTCTTTTTATCCTTATTGAATCATTAATCATTTCCCAAGTTTATTTAAAATCATATTTTCCTTCATCGTTGTACGCTATATAATAATTATCCTGTGAGAATATGTTGTATGACTTCTACGGCAATAAGAGTAAAATAAATTATTATGGCAACATAAGCACATCGTTTGTAAAATTTTTTACTATTTATTCTATCGAGTGCTTTATTATCATATAAAATATACCACAATGTAAGAACTAGTACTATACCAATAGTATGAGGTTCCAAGGCTGAAAGTATTTCTGAAAACATGGTTATCTCCTTAATTTATAAAGAGGTTGTTCAGAAACTGAAGTTTCCGAACAACTCTAGTATTAAAAATACATACTGACAATATCAATTTAGTATTGCAGGCGTTGAAAGAAGAAGATAAATAACTGCGCCTATTCTTCCTGCAAATAACATTGGACTTGTTCAGTAAATTACGTTTTTTAACTTTTTGCGTATTAACAAAAACCTTTGAAGAAATGTCGTAAAACATAAAAAAAAGTAATTGTAAAAAAAAGAATAAAAAACCGTATTACAAGGAAAAAATCTGGAATGAAAATATAAATTGGTATTATGGTTGTTGGTAATAACAACATTAACATAAAGTATCTTATCATTCCTTTTTTGCTTTTTATTATTGCAAGTTTCCATTCCTCAATAGAAAAGTCGGACTTCAAAAAGTGAGAATTTCCAACAAGCACTGCAATAACCCCAATGTTTAAGAATAAAAATAATGGACTATAATAAATTAAATGAAAAAGTTCATCGCTCATTAATTTCCACCTCTAAGAATACGATTAATGAAGCCCATTGAATTATCAGTTGTGGTGGCTGACATCGTACAAGCTCCGGCGGCGGTGACCTTTACCTCACTCAGCAAACACCTGTTCCAACACAACGTTCAGATCGGGGAAAATCCCGACAGGAACAGCCGTATCCTTTCCGTATGTAAAGAACATAATCGCACCTTGCTGAAAACGGTAAACGTTTACCGCTTTGCTTTCTGGATCGACAATCCAGTATTCCCGAACACCCGAATCCTGATACAGCTTGAGTTTCCTCTGCATTTCAATCGCAGTATTTGATGGAGACAGAATCTCCACAACCAAGTCAGGAGTGCCACGGCAACCTTCCGATCCACGTTTTTTTTCATCGCAGATGATGGTGATGTCCGGCTGAACAACAGTGTCATCGCTTTCGTCTTCTTGATAAAAAAGCCGGACATCAAAAGGAGCCGGGTATATCTTGCAAGGTTTTCCGCGCAAGTAATTGTGAAACTGAGTAGACATTTCTACAAGGATCTCTTGATGCCTTGCGTTTGGTGCGGACATCGCAAAAGCTTCACCATAAATGATCTCGAAGCGTTCACCTTCGGCGAGATCCCATGTTTTGTAGTCGGCATACGTAAGTAATTTATCGCCTTTTGGTAATGAACTCATAAGTTAAGTATACAACCATTATCGCAACAGGTCAACGTATCGCAATAGATGATGTGTTGCAATTTTGTGTGGAAGTATTGTATGACACATTCAGCGAGTCATTGAGATGATTGTTGATAGAATGTAATTTGTATGTTATTATATAAAAAATGACAACTGCAATATTAAGAAAAAAATTACAGGGCTATAGAGAGGATAAAATGAAAAGAATGTTGCTTTGTCTGTTATGCTTATCGTTTAGCTATAGTTTTCTGTCTTGTGCAAGAAATGAAGTCCGCCAAAACGAGACTTTACAAGAGGCATTACAAGCTACAAAAGACATAGAAGAAAATTTACCAGAAAATATACAAGTTGCAGACGCTGTAATGGAACTAACCAATTTGACACTAATCCCTTCTGTAGAGCCAGAATTTTTAAGAAACGTAATGCCTAATAGCTGGCACAGGCTGGAAAGGCTAACAGGGGCAGAAGAACAGGAGTTTATAAGGGAAAATATAAATGCTCTTTTAGAGGTTGAAGAAACGCAGCGCGAACGTATTAGGTGGCATGGTGGAGTTCTGGATAATTACTTTTCCATTTACAGGCAGCAAGTAGGCATAGATATATTTTATAGAATTGTAATGACAGAAGATAATAATCCTGATTTTATGTCTCGTGCTATACGGTTTGCCCAATTTTTGATACACCAAAACACTTTATTGGTAAGTACCACGTACAAAGAGATGGGTGCAACTCAGTTTGATTGGGTCGTTGGCTTTGGCAGCATAGAAATAATATCATCTGGTGATAACGCAAAAGCTATCTTGGTAACAACAGTAAGTATATCCGGAGTAGATAGAGATAACCCATACGATTGGAGTAGGGCTTCCCCTAGGAGGAATGGTCAATTATTTGGTGGCACGCATAGCTGGTATTACTTTATGGACGATCTACGTAATGGTGTCCGTTCGCCTATACAAATAAGTATAGGTGAATCACACTGCCTTGTAGATCCGGATGTCCCCCTGCGCTACAGCCTACAAAACGCTTTTGACGGCGATCCTTCGACAGCTTTTGTGGCAAATAATGTCGAAGATGAATTGATGAGTATTTCCATTGGACATACGATAAGCGGGATCGCCATTATCAATAATCATGAAAAAGCTATTCCCTTACAGAAAGGGAATAGCCAGATACGGAGAATAGAAACAGTAATATTTTACAACGAAGAAAGGCGTGATGTAGAACTGGCTACTGATATTATGTCTTGGCAAATAATCGAAGGTGCTGTTGGCTGGTTTTCTGTTAATGAAGTTTATCCAAAAGGCAGTTCCAATAACATTTTTTTAACTGGGTTGAATGTATATTCGAGAATTCATGGCTGGTTATTTGGAGACATGTACACGCTTAATGACAGTCACTCATAGTTTATATCTGGCACTTCTCCGCCGGCTCATTTAAAAAAGTGGTCAGTAAACATACCTTTGTGTTATGGGTTTGTACCTGAACCGGTACAATTTGCACCCCAACTGGTACAAGCCATTTATAGTCATTTAATTACTGCTACGCAAGAATTCACATTTTTTATATTAAAAACCACAAATATTTCATTCCACCGTAATAAATACCCCGCAATAATACTACTGTAACAGAATTTTCAACAAAAAGGAGCGTTTATGAAAAATTCTATTTTAAAGGGAATTTTTGTAATTGTTTTATTTCCTGTTTTTATTGCCGGGATATACGCTCAGACTGAGTATGATTTTCCGGCAGGTGATTTTTGGTCGCTGAATCTGGGGCTTGGAATGACCAATTTTGGTGTAGACGGAACTCCTTTTCAATTAGTTATTGAGCCAAGACTATGGCTTTCTCCTCCGCTGATGGTCGGCGCAAAAACAGGAATAACATACAGTATCGAAGATAATACAAGCGCCTTTAGTAATATTTTAACTATCGAAGGGCAGGTATATCTTCGCTGGAATTTTCTGCGGCCAGGCAGTAATCCGCTAAGGCGGACAAATATTTTTGTTCAGGGCGGATTAGGCTTAATTGCGGCTTACAGGGGAGATGAACGTATTATCGACAACCCAAGAATAACCCGAGGCTCTCTGATGGCGGACTCGGCATTGGGTATTGCAGTTCCGTTATTCGACAGATGGACAATCGAAGCCTCAGGCCGCTTTGGGTATCCGCACATTTGGGGCGGCTCGATAACTGCGGGTTTGAAATTCCCGTTACCTGAAAAAATCATAACTGACACAAGAGTTGATATTATCGAAATTGACAGAGCTTTGCCTTCTCATGAAGCTGTCAGCCGGATAATAATCCCGGCGATTGAATTTGTTTTGTTTGGCCCGGATATTGGAAGTTATAACGTGGGAATTGATACTGACGCCCGTCAGTTAAATGAACTGGTGTTAAACGCCATTACACGAATGTTATCGGAAGACTCAGGTTTGCGGGTCAGGATAGAAGGGCATGCCAATCCTCATACAATCAATCAAAGCGAAGCTGACGACTTAATGGCACTCAGTGTAATGCGTGCGAATGTAGTGGCTGACCAGCTTAGAGCGAGGGGAGTGAGCGATGAACAAATTGTTTTAGTGGCTTTCGGAGGAACAAGAACAGCTACTAACGAATGGGATGTAAGGAACAGAAACCGCAGAGTCGAATTGATGATTATTCAATTTGATACTAATTAAATTTAAGGAGAGAAAAAATGAAAAAACAATTATCAATAATTATTATTATGATCGCTTTGACAGCTCTTTTTGTTTTAGGCTGCCAAACCGCAAGAACCGGGCACAGGCCAAAAATCGTCATTTATACTTCGATGTATGCGGATGTTGTCGATGCTGTCAGTGAAAAATTAACCCATCGTTTTCCCAATTATAGGATCGAATTTGTTCAAGGCGGAACAGGAATCCTGCAAGCGAGAATCGCACAAGAAATGCCAAAAGGCCGTCTTAGTGCCGATATACTGATGATAGCCGAACCTGCGTATTCACTGGAATTACAAGAAAAAGGGATACTGCACCCGTTTATGTTCACGGACGCCCATCAACTTGTCTTTGATTACGATCCTGACGGTTATTGGTATCCTGTAAGGGTTTCCAACATGGTGCTGGCGTATAATCCTGCAAGGCACATGAGAGTTACGGTTCCCAATTCATTTTTTGATTTTGCTTATGATACAAGAGTCGGAGGAGCAGTCTCCATGCGTAACCCGCTTGTTTCTGGAACTACGATGGCGGCACTCACGGCATTTAGGGATAAATACGGGTTTGCGTATTTTGAAGCGCTTGGAAGGCAGAGAGTAATAATAGATTACGGCGTTGATGAATCGCTCTTGAGGCTTGAAACCGGCGAATCCAAAACAGTTATGATATTGGAAGAATCAATTCTTAACGCCCGCCAAAAAAGAAACCTTGCTTTTGAAATAATATACCCGACTGACGGCACTGTTGTAATCCCGTCAAATATTATGATTATCAATAACCAATGGAGCGCCAACCGCAACACACAGGCAGCCGAAGAAATTGCCGAATGGTTTTTGAGCATGGAAGGGCAGGCTGCCATTGTAGCCGGCTGGATGCATTCTGTCAGAAGCGACTTTCCGTATCCGCCGAATGGTTCAATTCCCATTAGAGAAATTCAAGCGAATAGTATTCCTGTAATTTGGGAAAATGTTTTTCGGCAGCATCAGGAAATCAGGCAACGGTTTGAAGAATATATCGCAAGCGGAAGATATTAAAACGCAAGGAGACTGAATATGCGAAATAAAAATTTAAGGCGACATTTTGTTTTTTTCACGGCATTGATGTCCATAATATTTCTTTTTTCGATCTGCCATAATCCAATCATGGAAGGCTGGTGGGAAACCCCTTCCAATCCAACCGGGCCATTGCCTGTATACCACATTGTAGATTTTAACACAGCCGGCGGTATCGATAAGGAAACAGGTGAGCCGTTTGTTTCGCACCAGTTGATAGTCCATGACGGAAACATCTCGAAAATTCCTGTCATATCCAGAGAGCATTTCGGATTTGCCGGATGGTATACAAATACAAACCGTTCGGGCAGCCCATGGAATTTTGAAACGGACACAGTATCAAGAGATTTAACGCTCTTTGCGAATTGGGCTGCGCTTTCCTATAATGTAAACTTCGAAACAAACGGAGCTGTGCCGCTGGTGCTTCCCCAAACGCTCATTTATGGAGCAAGGGTTAAAGAACCTCCTTCATTGAGCAATCCGGGTCAAGGTTTCGGCGGCTGGTTTACCGATGCGGGATTTACTCAGCCTCGACCGGGCGGCTGGGATTTTGCCGAAGACACAGTGAACAGAAATTTTACCTTGTATGCCAAATGGCATAGTATCGATTATACAGTCATATTCCATCCGCTGGAAGGAGAGCCGAACCCGCCTGATCAACATATAACTTCGGGAGGAAAAGTTGTGCCACCTTCGGTAATGAGCCGTCAGGGGTATGCTTTCGGAGGATGGTTTATCGATGATACTTTTGCAGGGGCTTGGGATTTTGCGAGTGTGGTGGAAAGCGACTTGGACTTGTACGCAAAATGGCTTCCTCTTCTTGTTTCTGTAAGATTTATCGCAAACGGCGGAACACCGATACCTGACGCTCAAGCCTTTCTTGCGGGAACCCCTGCAAAAGAACCCCTTCCGATAACCCGCCCGGGATATGCTTTCGGCGGTTGGTGGACAACAGAAAATGACAGCTCGCCGAGCGGTTCGCAATGGAATTTTGCCGAACAAATATCCGAAAGTATGACGCTGTACGCAAGATGGCTTCCAATTGAGTTTACCGTGACTTTTGCGCCCAATGGCGGAACGCCGCCGCCGCCACCTCAATCAGCGGCTACAGGGGTAAGAGCGCAGGAACCCTTGCCGCTAAGCCGCCCGGATCATGGTTTTGGCGGCTGGTTTTCTGATGAGGGATTTACTCAGCCTCGGACGAGCGGCTGGGATTTCTCCTCAGACACAGTTTCAGGAAATTTGACGCTGTACGCAAGATGGGAGCCGGTTAACTACTTTCCTGTTAATTTCGAGCAGAACGGCGGACAGCCATTAATACTGCCTCAAAATGTTGCCTCAGGCTCAAATGTGACAAGACCGGGCCCGATGGTACGGACAGGTTTTAGTTTCGGAGGCTGGTTCGATAACTCGAATTTTTTAGGGGACGCATGGAACTTTACTTTGCCTGTAACCGAACCTCTGACTTTGTATGCAAAATGGGAACAGTCCAGATATACCGTAAACTTTGTGGCGCATGACGGCGATCCGCCTCCGCAAATCCAGTACATTCTTCATGGTTCCAAAGTAACAATACCTGCGGCGATGACAAGGGAGATCTATAGCTTTGGCGGATGGTTTACAAACATGGGTATTGAATGGAACTTCGCTGTGGATATAGTGACTGAAGATTTAACTCTTCATGCCAGGTGGGATTACAATCCGCCCGTGTATGTCGTTCATTTTGTGACAGATACCATTCTCGCTCCCGGCACACGCCCGTTTCCGCCTACAGACCAGTATATCGTACATGGAGTGTTTGCTGTTGAACCTCCGCCTATTATCTATCTGGGATATGCTTTTGACGGCTGGTTTACGATGGAAGATTTTGACGCCGGTAATTTTTCTACTCCGTGGCATTTTACAAGAAATCCTGTAACCAGAAATTTGATACTAAAAGCCAGATGGGTAGAGCGTTACGGCACGGTATACTTCCAGGCTAACGAGGGAGAGCCCGCTCCCGAAAGGCAGTATCTGGCTTATCGGTCAAGAATCAAAGAGCCTCTTGCGATGACCAGAGCAAATCATTCTTTCGGCGGATGGTTTGCGAATCCCCGTTTTGAAGGTTTACCCTGGAATTTTGCCAACGGCATTGTAAACACCGAGGAAGTGACGTTATACGCAAAGTGGGTAGCCAACAATATCCCTCCAATAGAAATTGCTACCCGGGTAAGGGTTCACGGGGTTTTTTATGTAGACTTTGCGGGGAATTCCACTGATTTCAACGGACTCCCGGTTTGGCCTGGCACAACACCTCTTACTTCTGAGCAGATAAACGGGAACAATTCATCTGTCAGAGATGCCGCAAGCACTATACTCAAACACTTAAACGATACGAATGAATTCGTACTTCAATTATCAGGCCATGCTAATCCAACAGTCCCTCGTCCGGGAGAAAGCGGTTTCAATCAAGAGCAATGGGATAAAGAGTTGGCGGATTTGGAAAAAATCAGCCGAGACAGGGCGCAATCCGTAATTGATATATTTTTAGGCAAAAACATACCTGAGGCTTCGATGATCAATATGGGTTATAGCGACAGGCTCTACGGAGACGGCAGCCACGGAAGTCTTAACCGCACCGTTGAAATAATCATTGTAGAAATTCTTCCCGCAGCATGACAAGGAAAATGGGTATGGTGTTAGGGTTACTAAACCTTAACACCATACTAACCTTTTTAAACCACTCCGCACGAACAAAAACCTAAAAATCTCCCCAAATTCATCCGATATAATATACAATTACTATGATGAACGCAAAAGCTGATATTAACCACAATTTTAAACTAAGCGAGTTTGAAGGGCCTCTCGATCTTTTGTTGTATATGATCCGCAAAAACGAGGTAAATATCTTTGATATACCGATTGCCCAAATAACAGAGCAGTATATCGACTATATTCGTGATGTCGAAACAATGGACATGGAAGACCTTACAGCTTTTCATGCTATGGCGGCAACACTTTTGTATATCAAAAGCCGCACTCTTTTACCCGTTGAAATGGAAGATGACTACAGGGAAGATCCAAGAGCAGAACTTGTCGAGAAATTGATCGAATATCAAAAGTACAAAAAATTATCTGAATTGATGGAAGAAAAAGAAAAAGAAAACGAATGGATAGTTGAACGTAAAAGACTTCAGCATAACCTGCCTTTCACTGATGACGATATGTGG
>WQWD01000090.1 GCA_009785545.1 Treponema sp.
GCAATGGATACTTACTTCCCTGATCCTGTACGTGAGTCTGATAAGCCTTTTATTATGCCTATCGAAGACGTATTCACAATTCAAGGACGTGGTACTGTTGTAACAGGTAAAGTTGAGCGTGGTGTTCTTAAACTTAACGAAGAAGTCGAAATTGTTGGAATTACCCCAACCAGAAAAACTGTTATTACTGGTATTGAAATGTTTAACAAATTGCTTGATGACGCTCAGGCTGGAGATAACGTTGGTACGCTTCTTCGTGGTGTTGACAAAAAAGAAGTTGAACGTGGTCAGGTTCTCGCAAAACCGGGTTCAATTCAACCTCATAAAAAATTCAAAGGTCAGATTTACTGTCTGTCCAAGGAAGAAGGTGGAAGGCACAGTCCGTTTATGACAGGCTATCGTCCTCAATTCTACTTCCGTACCACAGACATTACCGGAACTGTAGTACTTCCTGATGGTGTAGCGATGGTAATGCCCGGTGATAATACCGAAATTACAGGTGAATTAATTCATCCGATTGCGATGGAAAAAGGTTTGCGTTTTGCTATCCGTGAAGGCGGCAGAACAGTAGCTTCCGGTCAGGTTACCGATATAATAGAGTAATACAGGAACAATCAGGACACTAGCTTGATCGTTTTGCGGTCGGGCTGGTGGTCCTACGGAGGAATGATGGCAAAGGAAGGAATCCGCGTAAGACTGCGCGGTTTCGATGTTGAGCTAATTGATCAGAGTGCGAAATCAATCGCTATGGCAGTTCGTAAAGCCGGGGCGAAGGTTACCGGTCCGATCCCGCTGCCAACCAGGATTAACAAGGTGACTGTGTTACGCTCTCCTCATGTTAATAAAAAGAGCCGCGAACAATTTGAAATGCGGACTCATAAAAGATTGATCGATATAGTCAATCCATCTGCAGAAGTTATGGATTCTTTAATGAAACTTGAACTTCCTGCCGGTGTTGATGTAGAGATCAAACAGTAAGTAAAAATAAACCATAGACGGTTTTGGAACTGCAAAAGTAATTTAGCGATTGATGGCTAATTATTCATTGTTAATTGTTCTTGAATAGCGTGTGGTATACGGAGTACAACAATGTTAGGGCTATATGCCAGAAAAGTTGGAATGACACAGGTGTTTGACGAAACGGGCAACCTGTTTCCTGTTACAGTAATAAGGATCGAACCGAATGTCGTCCTTGGTACAAAAACTAAGGAAACAGACGGTTATGCCGCAATTGTAGTCGGCATCGATGAAGAAAAGAAAAATCGTGTAACGAAACCCAAAGCGGGTCAGTTTCCAGAAAACATTCCGCCAAAGAAAAAAATTCGTGAAATACGTGATTTTGAAAAAGAAGTTGCGGTTGGAGATACACTCGGAATTGAGGCGCTTGAAGGCCTCAGGTATGTTGATGTTTCCGGCGTATCAAAAGGTAAAGGTTTTCAAGGCGTAGTAAAACGTTATGGTTTTGGAGGCGGTAGAAAAACTCACGGCTCTAAATTTCATCGAGAACCCGGTTCAACTGGACAAAATACATATCCGGCAAGAACCATTAAAAATAGAAAACTGCCCGGACGTATGGGACGGGAAAATACAACAGTTTTGAGCCTTAGTGTGATCAAAATGGATATTGAAAAACAGCTTGTTATGGTAAAGGGTGCTGTTCCCGGTATCAACAAAGGTTTAGTATTTATCCGCTCCGCGGTAAAGAAGGGACGGTAAATATGAATAGCAAAGTGTATTCAAAAGACGGCAAAGAATTGCGAACAATTGTCCTTGATGATAATGTTTTTGGTCTTCCTGTAAACGAAGACTTAATTTGGTATGCGATTAACAATGAACTCGCCAACAAGCGTCAAGGGAATGCTTGCACAAAAGGCCGTGCTGAGGTTAATGGTTCGAACGCAAGACCTTATGCCCAGAAAGGCACTGGACGTGCCAGACGTGGTGATAAAAAATCACCTATTCTTGTTGGCGGTGGTACAATTTTTGGACCCAAACCCAGAGATTTTTCTTATTCAATGCCTAAAAAGGCAAAACGTCAGGCTCTTAAATCAATTCTTAGTTTAAAAGCCCAAAGCGACATCTTAACAATAGTCGAAGATTTCTCAATTGAATCAGGAAAGACAAAAGACCTTGCACAACTCTTGAATAGTTTAAAGCCGTCAGGTTTTGAGTCTGGTAAACGGACAGTGTTAGTCTTAAAAGATGATGATCCGATACTTAAAAGAGCTGCGGCGAATATCCCATGGCTTAAATATCTTTCTTATAATCGTTTGAAGGCTCATGAATTGTTTTACGGTCGCCAAGTGTTGATGCTTGAAACTGCCGCAAAAAAACTTAACGAATTCTATGGTGAATCTTCAAGCGAAGCTAATGGTGAGGAGGCCGGACAATGAAATACCACGAGGACGTATTGATAGAACCGGTGCTTTCTGAAAAAGCGAATCAATTGCGTGAGCAAGGAAAGTATGTCTTTAAAGTCAATCTAAAGGCGACAAAACCTGAAATCAAGGAAGCGGTAAGCAAATTATTTAATGTGCATCCCATTTCTTGTACAACAATGATTGTAGGCGGCAAGCCAAAAAGGCTTCGTTACCGAAAAGGTTATACATCAAACTGGAAGAAAGCAATCGTGAAGCTTCCTAAAGATGAAAAAATTGCTATTTTTGAAGGCGTATAAAGGAATAAGGGAAATTAAATGGCTATTAAGACATACAAACCAATAACACCCGGTATGCGCCAATATGTAAGCCTTGATTATTCAGAGCTTACCAAAGGTGCAAAGCCGGAAAAATCCCTGACAAAGGGACAAAAACAAAGAGCCGGGCGTGACTCTAAGGGAAGAATCAGTGTTCGCCATAAAGGCGGCGGTCATAAGCAAAAATATCGTGATATTGATTTTAAGAGGAACAAAATTGGTATTCCGGGAAAAGTTGCTACTCTCGAGTACGATCCAAATCGTAGTGCGAATATTGCTCTCATTTTTTACACAGACGGCGAAAAACGCTACATTATAGCTCCCAAAGGTTTGAAGGTTGGTGCAAAAATCATTAGCGCCCCCGATGCTCCAATTGAACTGGGCAATGCTCTTCCTTTGGAAAACATCCCCCTTGGTTTTACTGTATACAACATCGAATTGACGCTCGGTAAAGGCGGTCAGTTGGTACGTTCTGCTGGAGTGGGCGCTCTTATTGCCGCCAAAGAAGGCGATTATGTTACAATTAAACTGCCGTCGGGCGAAATGAGAATGGTGCATAAAAAATGTTATGCGACAATCGGAAGTGTTGGCAACGAAGACCACATGAACACTGTAACAGGTAAAGCGGGACGCAATCGCTGGAGAGGCATACGCCCGACAGTTCGTGGTATGTCGATGAACCCTGTTGATCATCCTCACGGAGGTGGTGAAGGACGGAGTAAAGGTAAACATCCTGTTACTCCTTGGGGCAAGCCGACAAAGGGATACAAAACTCGTAAAAAGCATAAGCCCTCATCAAGGTTTATTGTAAGCCGGGGCAAAAAGAAATAGGGAGTATAGGAAGGAAATATGTCAAGATCCGTTAAGAAGGGTCCTTTTATCGAAAAGAGCCTGTATAAAAAAGTGTTGGAATTGAACAAGTCCGGGGAAAGAAGGATGATTAAAACTTATTCCCGTTGTTCCACTATTATTCCTGAAATGGTCGGTGGAACTATCTCCGTATACAACGGCAAAACATGGGTTCCCGTATACATTACGGAAAATCTTGTTGGTCATAAACTTGGTGAGTTCGCTCCCACCCGTATTTTCCGGGGACATGCGGGTTCTGACAAGAAGGCCGGAGGAAGATAAGCAATTATGAAAGATACGAAATCAGGTTACAGAGCTATAAGCAAATATCTTATTGGTTCGCCTTATAAGATCAGGCCGGTCGCCGATCTTGTCCGCCGCTTGCCATACCCTGAGGCAGTTTCCATTTTGGAAAATATGCCTCATAAGGGAGCAAGGCTTATCGGCAAGACAGTTAAATCCGCCGCTTCAAATGCGCTTTCGGATAATAAAAAACTTGACGAGGATATGCTTTATGTACGTGAAATTTATGTTGATGACGGGCCACGTCTTAAAAGAGTTTGGTTCCGGGGCAGAGGCCGTGCAGATATGCAGTTGAAACGAATGTGTCATATAACTGTTGTTGTTGATGAAGCGGCACAGTCCGGGTTAGATAGCTCTTCTAAAGCGAGCAAAAAACCTTCTAAAAAGGCGGCTGAATAATGGGACAAAAAGTTAACCCTACAGGGCTTAGAATTGGTATTAACAAAACATGGAATTCACGCTGGTATGTAGATCCAAAAGAATATGTTGATGCTCTGCATGAAGACTTAAAAATTCGTAGGCTCATTATGGATATGCCTGAAACCAAAGGAGCGGATATTGCTGAACTTGAAATAATTCGTCATCCGCAACGGATTACAATTACTATTCATACAGCCCGCCCCGGTGTAATCATCGGTGTTAAAGGCGCTAATATCGAAAAAATTGGCAATGACTTACAAAAGAAAGTCAGTAAAAAAGTTCAGATTAAAATTAAGGAAATCAGAAATCCTGATAACAATGCTCAGATTATTGCGCAAAATATTGCCCGTCAGCTTTTGGCTCGTTCTTCTTTCAGAAGGACAATCAAACAGGCAATTACAAATGCAATAAAAAAAGGCAATGCTCAGGGTGTAAAGGTAAGGCTTTCGGGGCGGCTTGGCGGTGCTGAAATGTCACGTACCGAAGAAGCAAAAGAAGGACGTATTCCGCTTCATACCTTACGTGCAGATATTGATTATGGTTTCACCGAAGCACATACCCCCTTTGGTTCAATTGGTGTAAAGGTTTGGGTTTACAACGGAATGAAATACGGAAAAGAACAAAAAGAAGACGCAGGCGCTCTTGTCCGCACTAAACGGCGTGATCGTGCTCCTGTCAGGAGTTAAATATGAAACTGTGTTTCATTTTCGATTTAATCTGCGGCAATATTGCCGCATGGAATTGAGGTTATTATGCTTAGTCCAAAAAGAGTAAAACGCCGCAAGGTGATGAGAGGAAATATGCCCGGGAACGCCACTAGATGCAATAGTGTTGCGTTTGGAGATTTCGGGCTTGTTGCAATGGACAGAATGTGGATCACA
This sequence comes from Treponema sp., assembly GCA_009785545.1. Classification (GTDB taxonomy): domain Bacteria; phylum Spirochaetota; class Spirochaetia; order Treponematales; family Breznakiellaceae; genus WQXQ01. The sequence goes on from WQWD01000090.1 coordinate 5,149, forward strand.
AATCGGCAGATAGAAGCGGCTCGTATTGCGATTAATCGTCATGTAAAACGTGGCGGAAAGATGTGGATACGCATTTTCCCGGATAAACCATATTCTAAAAAACCAGCGGAAACCCGCATGGGTAAGGGGAAGGGTGCTCCCGAATATTGGGTAGCTGTTGTAAAACCCGGAACCGTAATGTTTGAGCTTGGCGGCGGTATCGCCCGCAGTCTGGCGGAAGAAGCGATGACTTTGGCAGGAGCAAAATTGCCAATTAAAACAAAATTTGTTGCCCGTTCCGATATGGAACTTGGGGCTTAAGGAGAGATGATAAAATGAAAAATTCATTTAAGAACTTATCTTACCCTGAGCTTAAAGTTAAACGGGACGAGCTTAAGAAAAAATACATGGAATTTCGCTTTAAACTTGTTATCGGCCATGTAGAAAATCCTCTGCAAAAACGTACATTGCGCAGGCAAATTGCCAGACTCAATACCTTGATCCATGCTCACGAGCTTGCAGAGAAAACGGGAGCAGCACAATGACAGCGCAAAAAAAGAGCGGTAAAAAAGAATTTATTGGCACTGTAAAGAGCGACAAAATGGAAAAATCAATTGTTGTAAGCATCGAAACATTGACACTCCATCCTCTTTACAAAAAATATGTCAAACGGGTAAAAAAAATAAAAGCCCATGACGAAAAAAACGATGCAAAAATGGGCGACCGTGTTCGTGTAATTGAGTGCAGGCCAATCAGCAAAGAAAAATGCTGGAAGCTTGTAGAAATTATTGAACGTGCCAAATAAGGGAAAAGGGGAGTAAGATGATACAGGTAGAATCCTTCCTGAATGTGGCAGATAATTCAGGTGCTAAATTAGTTCAGTGCATTAAAGTTCTTGGTGGTACTCGCAGAAGGTATGCCGGGATTGGCGATATTGTTGTAGTTGCGGTAAAAGAAGCGCTGCCCACATCGACCATTAAAAAAGGTTCTGTAGAAAAGGCAGTTGTAGTGCGTACACATAAGGAATACCGTCGTCCCGATGGTACTTATATCAGGTTTGACGATAATGCCTGCGTTGTTATTGACGCAGCGTTAAATCCAAAAGGAAAACGCATTTTCGGTCCTGTAGCGCGTGAGTTAAGGGAAAAGAGCGAATATATGAAAATTATTTCACTCGCTCCGGAGGTATTATAAAATGGCACAAGCATTGCATAAATTTAAACTAAAAAAAGAAGATAATGTCGAAGTAATTGCCGGAAAAGATAAAGGCAAACGAGGCAGGATCTTAAAAATACTTCGAGACAAAGATCGCATTGTTGTTGAAGGCGTGAACCTTGTCAAAAAAGCGCAGAAAAAAAGAAAGCAAACGGATCGTGGTGGCATTGCCGAGATTCCTGCCGCTTTACATTCTTCCAATTTGATGATTGTTTGCAAAAAATGCGGTCCTGTAAAAATTGGCTATAAACTTGATGGCGATAAAAAAGTACGTGTTTGCAGAAAATGCGGGGAGGTATTATAATGAGTCAGAATTACATTCCTCGATTAAAAACAATTTACAAAGAAAAAGTTGCTCCGGAGATGTTTAAAGAATTTGGTTATAAGTCAACCATGCAAATACCCAAACTCCAAAAAATTGTAGTGAGCATGGGTGTAGGCGAAGCAATTCAGAACAAAAAGCTCTTGGATGCCGCCGTTGATACTTTAACTCAAATTACTGGACAAAAAGCGGTTAAGACAAAAGCAAAAAAGAGTATTGCGAATTTTAAGATCAGGGAAGGTCAGGAAATCGGCGCAAAGGTTACATTGCGTGGCCCTATGATGTATGAGTTTTTTGACAGGCTTGTTAATGTGGCTCTTCCTCGTGTTAAGGACTTTCATGGTATCAGTCAAAACGCTTTTGATGGTAATGGAAATTATTCAATGGGGATACAGGAACAGATAATTTTTCCGGAAATAGACTTTGATAAAATTGAAAAAGTTGCCGGGTTAAATGTAGTTATTGTAACATCAGCAAAAACTGATGCAGAAGCGAAAGCATTCCTTCAAAAATTTGGAATGCCTTTTAGGAAATAGGGGGTAAAATGGCACGAACAGCGATGATAGTAAAGGCGCAGCGGACTCCGAAGTACAAAACACGTAAGGTGAACCGTTGCCGAGTGTGCGGGAGGCCAAGAGGCTTTTTGCGAAAATACGAAATGTGTCGTCTTTGTTTCCGCAAATTAGCGAGCGAAGGGCTTATTCCCGGCGTTACAAAATCCAGTTGGTAGGAGAGTAGGATGAGCATATCAGATCCAGTTGCAGACATGCTGACAAAAATACGAAATGCAGGCATGGCAAAACATGAAAAAGTCGATATACCCACCTCCAGGCTTAAACTTGAAATAGTCAAGATATTGAAAACTGAAGGGTATATTAAGAATTTTAAAAAGGCAAATCAGGAAGGCGGAAATGTAATTCGGGTTTTCCTTAAGTATGATGATAACACAATTCCGATAATTCACGGCATTGAAAAAGTCTCCAAACCGGGACGCCGTGTCTATATGGGATATAAAAAGATGCCGAGAGTAATGAACGGCTACGGAACCCTGATCGTTTCCACTTCGCAGGGTGTAACAACAGGCAAAAAAGCCGCAGAAAAAAAAGTCGGCGGCGAAGTTATTTGCACCGTTTGGTAAAACGGGTGTGGCAAACATGAGGTTTTAAGAGGGTTTATATGTCGAGAGTCGGAAAAATACCGGTTAAGATTCCCAGCGGGGTCAAGGTTACTTTTCAAAATGAAGAAATGACCGTGGAAGGCCCAAAGGGAAAGCTTAAGCAAAAATACCATCCTATAATTGTTTTTGAAGATAAGGGTGGAGAAATAGTTGTCAGCAGACAAAATGAGGAAAAGCAATCTAAGGCGTTTCATGGTCTTTATCGTAATCTCCTCAATAATATGGTGATCGGTGTTTCTACCGGTTTTAACAGAACATTGGTCATCACCGGTGTTGGTTATCGTGCCGAAGTACAGGGGAAACTTCTGTCTATGGCTCTTGGATACTCAAACGACATTTTTGTCGGTATTCCTGATGACTTAACTGTTGCCGTTGATGCCGGGAAAGTAACGGTCAGCGGAATTGACAAGCAAAGAGTAGGTGAGTTTGCCGCTCAACTGCGTAAATTAAGAAAACCCGAACCTTACAAAGGGAAAGGTATTCGTTATGAAGATGAAATCATCAGACGTAAAGTCGGTAAATCAGGCGTTAAGTAGGTAAAAGTATATGTTACAGAAAATGCTGGAAAAAAACAGAAAAAGGCTTAGGCGGAAAATACACATTCGTAAAAGGGTTAATGGTACAGCCCTTCGTCCTCGAATGACAGTTACAAAAAGCAACCGCCATATTTCGGTTCAAGTTATTGATGACACAAAGGGACATACGCTTGTCAGTGCTTCAACTTTGGAAAATGAATTGAAAAGTCTCAAAGCGACAGTCAAAGACGCCGAACAATTTGGTGAAATTGTCGGAAAGCGTTTATTGGAAAATAACATTAAAACTGTGGTTTTTGATCGTAATGGTTATTTGTACCACGGAATTGTTAAAGCGGTAGCAGATGGAACGCGAAAA
>WQWD01000091.1 GCA_009785545.1 Treponema sp.
GGTACAATTATGGTAAAGAAAAGAATAATCCTGCTTTTTTTAATCACACTTAGTGTAACATTCATTTACGCACAGGAATTATTAACTGCGGAAAGATTTCTGGAAAGGGTCTCCGACCATTATACTACTATCAGGGACTTTGAAGCAAGTGTAACGATTCGCTCCGGCAATACCGAAATGGTTGGAAATTTAATTTATTTATCCCCGTCATTTTTACGAATTGATTTTACCCGGCCGGCGGAACAAGTAATTGTTTTTAACGGCGAAGTTTTAACAGTTTTTGTTCCCGAATTAAGAGCCGTTTTAAGCCAAAACGTAAACCAAAGAAGAGCAGGCAGCGTGGGAGCCGGAAGTGCTCAAGGCCTTTCGATGTTAAGACGCAATTATGTCGCTTCATTTGTTACAGGTCCAAACCCTGAACCACTGGACGGAACAGGAGAAAGAGTTGTCCGAATTCGACTGACAAGGCGTTCCGTTGCGGAAAGTTTCAGAGAGATCATATTAAGCATAAATCCTGATACAATGATGATTCGGCGGATGGAAGGGCGTACTGTAGCAGACGGCGAAGTTCGGCTTGACTTTACTAACGTAAGAACGAATGTAGGAATTCCCGAACAGCGATTTGTTTACGACCATCCCGGTCTGGCAAATGTCTATCACAATTTCTTATTCAGAGATATAGATTAATACGGAGGAAATGTGGAATCTCTGGGTGAAAAACTTAAAAATGCACGCAACGAAAAAAGGCTTAACCTTGAGCAGATAAGCCGAGAGACAAATATATCCGTTCAGTTTCTTGAAGCGCTTGAAAGCGAAAACTTTGACATCTTTCCGGGCGAAGCCTACATAATCGGCTTTCTAAAAAATTACAGCGCTTTTTTAGAGCTCGATACGCAAAAAGTAATTTCACTTTACAGGGCGCTTCGTATTCAGGAACAGCCTGTTCCAGTAGAACACCTCATCAGAAAGCCGCCAAGGCTGCCCGCTTTTTTACTGCCTGCTCTGGTAATAATTGTTATTCTCGGCGCAGGCGGATGGGGTATTTACAGCCTGATCATCCACAGACAAAACAATCCAACACTGGCTCCAGCCACTATACGGACTTCGGTAGAACACATCATGGAAGGCAGCTCTATCGAGCGGCGGCTGCACATAAACGATTCGGTTTTAATTCCAATAGATTCTGTGATGCACAGAGTAGAACTTTTTAATCTAACCGAAATCGTAACAATCCGCACCGAAAACGGCGGGTTAGAAATTCTTGATTTAAGCCAGGAAGTTACCATCGACTTAAACAATGACGGTATTCCTGATTTGCGCATAACAGTAATGGAGTTTGAAAGAAACAACCCGGATTGGGGAGCAAGGCTTCAGTTTTACCTGATCGGGACAACGTTTATGGCAGGAACAGAATTTGAACCAGATATTCCGCTCGCAACAACTGCGGCAACTGCTTCGATTACTACAATTATTCCGCCGTCACCAAATCCGCATCCGTTTACATTGCAAATTAATTTTCAGGGATTCACCATGTTCCGCTGGGAAATTCTTCACGAACTTGACCGCAGGGGAACAAATCAACGTTTTTTCCAACACAATGAAACACTGGAAATCCAAGCTCAGAACGGTATTCGCATTTGGTCATCTAACGCTACAGCCGCAAGGTTTCAGTTATTCGGAGGCGGGCGTACATTCCCGGTAGAAATCGGAGCAACTGGAGAAGTTGTTGTTACCGAAGTCCGCTGGATCAGAGACGAAGACGGCCGCTTTAGAGTTGTAGTAATACAGTTAGAAAGCTAAAGGGCTATAATCAACATTATTATAAAATGCATTATTTTATTGATCCGTTTGGCTGTGTAAAAAATCAAGTTGACGCCGAAACAATGATGGCGTACCTCAACAATGCCGGGTGGAAAAATGTTTCCGATGCCGAAACCGCTGACCTAATCATCATCAATTCCTGCGGGTTTATCGAGAGCGCAAAACAAGAATCAATTAATGCTGTATTGGAATGGCGTAAACTTTATCCCGCAAAAAAAATATTGCTTGCAGGATGTTTATCCCAGCGTTACGCAAATGAGCTCCCTGATATTTTGACAGAAGCTGATACATTTATGGGCGTTGAAAATTTAGGGTTAATCGTGGAAAAAGCGGGGGCGGTTTTAACCGCCGATTCAGGCGGAGTTCCGCATATTACAAATTCTTTACCTATCGGCGAAAGGCCGCTATTGTCTTTGCCCGGATCGGCTTATGTAAAAATAAGCGAAGGATGTAACAACAATTGTTCATATTGCGCCATCCCGTTGATTCGAGGCGGACTTGTTTGCAGAGAGATTTCCGACATTGCAGACGAATGCCGTGCCTTGCTTGGGCGTGGTGTTTTGGAACTTAACATCATCGGGCAGGATATTGGAGGGTTTGAAAAACTGCCGGAATTGCTGAATCGTATCTCAGAAATCGAAGGAGATTTTTGGGTGCGGCTGTTGTATATTCACCCCAATCATTTTCCTTTGGAAATTCTTAATTTATTGGAAAAGGACAAACGGTTTTTGCCTTATTTTGATATACCGTTCCAGCACGCATCGGCAAAAATACTTTCCGCTATGAATCGAAATTCCAAAGACGTACCGCAAGGCAAAACTCAGGCGGAAAAATATCTGGAATTGATCAAAACAATACGCACTCGTTTGCCTGACGCTGTCATTCGTTCTACGTTTTTGCTTGGGTTTCCCGGTGAAGACGAAGAAGATTTTAACGAGCTTTTGGAGTTTCAACAAAAAGCAGAATTGGATTGGCTTGGGTGTTTTGTTTATTCACGAGAAGAAGGAACTGCCTCATATTCGATGAAAAAACGAGTTGCGGCAAAAACAGCGGAAGCTCGCAAACAAACAATCGAAGAACGGCAAATTTCGATTACCGAAAAAAACCTAAAGCGTTTTATCGGACAAACATTAAATGTACTAATCGAAGAAAAAATTGACGCCCCCGAAAACGGCGAAGACATTTGGCTTGGAAGACTCTACTGCCAAGCTCCTGACATTGACGGAGCGGCAGTTGTTGTAGGTGCGAATGACGGCGGCTTACAGCTTGGCAGCTTTGCAAAGTGTAAAGTTATCGCCCGCAGAGGTTTTGATCTGGAAGTTCATCATTACAGATAAATCATTTCCCGACACAAAATCTGCTGAACATTTTTTCCAAAACATCCGCTGTGGAAACTTCCCCTGTTATTTCCCCCAGCGAATTAACCGTTTCTCTTAACAGCGGCGCAATCAAATCAAGCGGTTCTTCTTTTTTTGCCAGTATAAGAGCTTCTTCAAGAGCGGAGCAAGCACAGTCCACAAGAGTTTTCTGTCTGGCAGTGCCTAACCCGGCAGTATCAACAATGCCAGACAAATCAGCGCCAACTTGATTTCTAATCGCCGAAACAATCGCTGAGTTTAGCTCCGCAATTCCGCCCCCTGTCTTTGCACTGACACTTAATAGAGAAACTCCCGCAGGCGAAAACGGCTGAGGCGGCGGCGCTACATCCGCTTTGTTCCAAACAAATAGGCAATAGCGGCCGCTTTTTCGCAGTGGCTCGTCTTGGGAAGCAATAAATTCGAGGTCTTCGTTTGTTAAACCACATTCGCCGTCAATCAAATATAAAACAATTTCTGCTTCCTGCAAAAGCTTAAGACTGCGTTCTACGCCGATTGTTTCGACAATATCGGAAGTTTCACGTAACCCGGCAGTATCGATAAGCCGAATAGGAAAACCTTCGAGCGAAACCCAAGCTTCTATCCAGTCACGAGTTGTCCCTGCTGCCTCTGTAACAATGGAACGATCTTCTTTAAGGAGCGAATTGAACAAGCTGGACTTGCCTGCATTCGGGCGGCCTGCGATAACAACACTCACTCCATCCTGATAAATACGTTCAAGCTGCCATGATGCAGACAAGGCTTTTAAATGTGACAACGCGGCAATCGCAACATCCCGCTTGGGAAGCTTTCCTTCGGCTTCCTCAATATCAGCGCTGATTTCATCTTCCGAGTAATCCAAATAGATTTCAGCGGCGGCAAGAACCTCTACAAGCAAAAGTTTTATTTTGTTAATATCAGAATGCAGAGAGCCTGACAAGCGTGAAACCGCATGACTGCGGCCTGTTTCCGTTTTAGCGGAAACAAGTTCCATTACAGCTTCACTCTGCGTAAGGTCGAGCTTTCCATTCATGAAGCCTCGAAAAGTAAATTCGCCCGGCAGCGCCTCACGAAAACCGACATTTTTCAAAACGTTCAATACCGAGCTTCCTGTAACAAACCCGCCATGACAGGAAATATCGAGGCTGTCTTCGCCTGTGTAACTTTTCGGCGCACGAAACACGGAGACAAGAACCTCGTCAATTTTTTCAGAGCCGCAGACAGAATTGTTTTTGGAATTAACAATCCAGCCATACACGACAGTATTCCCTGCCGCTGTGAGGAGCGGAGAAAGCGAACTCTTTTTACCGCCAGACATAAAAACCGAAGACACTAATTCGATTGAACCTTTGCCCGAACAGCGGATCATTGTGAGGGCGCTTTTACCCGGAACCGTGGCAAAAGCCGCAATGGGAGCTTCATCGCCGTAGCTGATTTTGTTAAACACCATTTCAAAAACCTGTAAAAAATGTCTGTCTGAGGCGGTTAACCGAAACTGCCTGAGCGCCAGTTGGAGCGGCTACGGCATTCGCATGAGCCATCATTCGCCTGATAGTTGACTGCATTATACTTTTATCAATCGTCATTTTAACAAAAAAAGTATACACAGGCGAAGAAGAATGTTTTATCCAATAAATGGCTTCTTTTTCCGCCGCTTGATATTCCGCACCATAAGCATTTTTAATAAATATCTGAAAGAACTCGCCGTATTCATCATCAGGAAACAACGAAGCATCTAGAATCATTCTTTCTTCAACTCTGTTCCCTGCCAAAACGGCAATATCACGAGTGGCGGAAAAATTATCCGCCCATTTGTTTAAAATCACAAAGCTTTCGCCTTGATTTACGGCAATAAATACATATTTTTCGCTGTAATCTTCCAGATTTTCGACAGCAGCAACCCCTCCCCAAAGAAAAGCCGAAAGCCATTCGGGCAGCGATTCTTCCGAAGCACCGCTCTTTGTTTCGATGATATTGCCAATCTCGATTGTTCGGGCAGGCGTAAATACACTAAAATCAGGCTCGGGAATAAACAAAATAACTTGAGTCGTACAAGAAAAGAAAACAAATAAGATACACGAGACAACAAGCGCTTTTAATTTCATGCACTTATTATAACGTGTTTTCTTCATCCTGCAAAGAAGATATTTCTGTCAGATAAAGCGGTTCTTCGTCCGATTGATTTTCGTCCGAGTCGTTTTCAACAGGCAAAGGGTTAAATAAAGCAAACTCATCCCATAAAGCGGTAAACTCATGTCCGCTCTCCGTTAGCTGTTCGAATTCTTCACCTGTGGCTCGGATAATTCCCAACTGACCGACCGATCCGCTGTTTTCCTGCGAATAGCCAAGCATAATTTGAAAAGTGTCTGTAACTTCCGCTTCAAGAACAATCGGGATTTCAGCCAATTCGGCGTTTATGAAATCTCCCATAACATTAAGCCGAGCGGATAACAAACCCTCTGTAATAGAAAAATTTATACTTATGGTAAAAAATGAATCCATGTCCACCCAATTACGTTCGATTATTGTTTGTTCAAATATCGTTTGCTCTGACAAAATATGTTCAAAAAGATTTTGCTCAAACGGGGTTTGCTCAAATTCTGACAGCTCCAAATGTTCGGCATTATCAGAAAGAGCTTGAAAAATATCGTCATGGGAAAAATCGTTTTCTAAAACAACATTCTGCCATTGCCCTGCAAAATCATGAATCGGAACAGGTAAATCACTTGCAGTCATCAATAAAGGAAAAGTTTGAGAAACCGTATATAACGGAGAAGATAATGTTAAAATTAAATGTGGGCCGTCAATATATAAATGCATACGAACATTATTTGTGTTATTAAAACTGACAGATAATATTCCGCCGTCATTTAACGGTTTTAACCGAAACAACATTTTATAATTTTGATTTTCATCCTGCGATACGGGTATTCTTGGCAGATAAAAATGATTGCCGAAACCTGCGGCTATTCCGTAAGTTCCGCCTGAACCTTTCCATCTGGGCGAATCTCTCCCATGTTGGCTTAAAGCTCTTTCTGCGGAAGCGGGCATTTTGGAATCATTAAGATTTCCCTCGAAAATATACCAGTGCATAAGGTCGGGGGGAGGTTCGGAAACAAGATGAATATCCATTGGATTGGATGTAACCAATAAAGAAATCTCTCTTTGAAACCCTGACAAATTACGATAATCCTCTGCCGGAGAAATAAGCGCACGTATAGAAAAAAAGCCTGTGTCTTCCGGCACTCTCCAAAACAATTGCCCTGCTCCTTCGGAAATTTTTCCCTCGCTGATTCTTCGCCTGCCGATGAACCATTCGATGTATGGATCAAGGCCGGAATAATAAGTTAAATCAGCTTCAAGCATGAGGAGAGTTCCTCTTGGAATTAATTGAGTAGTTTCAGCAACTCCGGGCAGGTGTACATTGATCCCTTCGAAAGAGAAATCAATATTGCCTAAATGAAAAAATGTGTTTTCGATTCTTTGCAGAACATCATTTCCGCCCATAACATGAAAAACAATAACGTATCTGCCTATCGGCAAATTATCCGGCAGCGTAAAAGAAGGCAAATTATCCGGGCATCTTACAACAAAAACTGACCTTTGATCAGAAGAATGTAACAATCGGTAGTTCAACCGGGAATTTGAATTCTCCGCAGTTTCTCTTAAAACTTCATCTGTTAACGCTTCAGTTTCGCCGTCGATTTCCTGCTCTTCATATTCAATGAAGTCATCGTCCGCAAAAACATCGGGATCGAGCTCAAATATAATCCTCCAATCGAGAATGATTCCCATCGAGTCTCTAAGGAAAATTTCAAGCCCCGTAACATCAGGATCATCAGAAACAGAATTTTCAAAAAACGGACGTATGCGGTCATTCGACCTCACAAAAGAAGATTCGTCTAACGAAACATTGTTTATTTGAATATCAATTTTATAATTACCTATTGATGGGAAAAAAGAGTCAATAGGAGCGCAACTTCCCAACAAGAGACCAAAAATAGCAAGAAAAATATATAATTTAACTACATTACTAATATACATTCACTATTAATATATCATATTATCACAAAAAAAACAACTTTAATTGAGGCTGTCCCAAAACTTCAGTTTTTGGGACAGCTTCCTTAGATTTAAATGAAAAAGCGGCATTTATGACGCTTTTTCGGAAGCCTGTCTTAAAACTGACCGAGTTTTGGGACAGGCTCAATTGCTTTAAGTTAAGCTGGCTCATATAGTCAGAAATATGCTAATATCATGGAATGACTAGGGCAATAATACATTTAGATCGGTTCTTCCGAAATTTTAACGCCGTAAAAACCCGAATTGGACAATGCCGTATTTGCGTGCCGGTAAAAGCCGATGCTTATGGGCATGGGATAATCCAAATCGCAAAAACAAGCCTTGAAGCAGGGGCATATTGTCTCGGTGTGGCAACAGTATCCGAAGGGCTGGTACTCAGAAAAGCCGGGATAACTGCACCTATTTTGTTGTTTTCCCAATCTCATCATGAGGAAATCCCCCAAATCATCGGCGCAGCGCTCATTCCTTTTGTTTCGGATAACGAATTTGCCTCTATTTTGAACGACGAAGCCGAAGCCAAAAAAATCAAGCTGCCTGTCCATATAAAAATCGATACCGGCATGGGGCGGCTTGGCTGCTCTGCCGAAAACGCTCTCTCTCTTGCTCGTCATGTTGATTCTTGCCGCGCCCTCGAACTTGCCGGAACTGCCACTCATTTTGCCGCCGCTGATTCCGCTGATGAACAGGATATTAACTATACGCAGGAACAGCTCGCTCGCTTTAAGCAGGCAATCGAACAAATCAAAGCGGCAGGTTTTGATCCGGGTATTGTCCACGCCGCAAATTCGGGCGGAGTTATCCTGCACCCTGATACTTGGCTGGACATGGTAAGACCCGGCATTCTGCTTTACGGTTACAAAACTGCGGAGGAGAAAGACGCTCCCTTCGCGCACAGGCAAAAATCGGCAAACTTTGAACCGCTTCAGGTGCAGCCGGTGATGGAGCTAAAAACCGCTTTAGCATTGATAAAACAAATTAAAAAAGGCGAAAGCGTTTCCTACGGCAGAACGTGGACAGCGCCTCAAGATACGTTTATCGGGATTCTTCCGCTTGGATACGCTGACGGTCTTCCCCGCCTTGCCAGCAACAAATGGCAAGCTGTCATCGGCGGTGAAGTCTACCCGCTGATAGGGCGAATCTGCATGGATCAATGTTGTATCGACTTGGGGACTAACTTAAAAGTACGCCGATGGGAAGAAACAACCGTTTTTGGCGGCTGCGGCAAAGACGCCGCCGCTTTAGCAAAAGTGGTTGATACGATTCCTTACGAGGTTACGTGCAGTATCGGCAACAGGGTGCGGCGGGAGTATATCGGCCTGTAACGGTGATTGTCACCGCAGTA
>WQWD01000092.1 GCA_009785545.1 Treponema sp.
GCTTGCCGAAATACCCCAAAATATATATATTAACGCCGATGTTTTTATGTTAAAAAACGTAATAATTAACATTCTTGAAAACAGCGTGAAATATAAAACAAAAGAGCATGGACAAATCAAAATCAACATCATGCAAAATGATGGCTATGTTTTTTTGCGAATGACAGATAACGGGCCGGGTGTACAGGCAGAAATGCTGCCAAGTTTATTTGATATTTTTTATCGTACCGATCCATCCCGCAGTAACAAGGGTTCCGGCTTGGGTCTTGCCATAAGCGCAAAAATTATTGAACGCATGAATGGGCAGATATTTGCGGAATTGCCTTCTGACGGAGGGCTTTCTATTGTTGTTAAACTGCCTTTATTGCAAGGGGAATCGTAATAATGCCAGAAACAAAACCAAAAATTTTAATCGTAGAAGATGATAAAGAAATTGCCGCTATCGAACAGGATTTTTTGGAAATCAACGGATTTGATGTAACGATAGAACAAGACGGCTTGAAAGGTCAGGCTTTGGCTTTATCTGGCGGCTTTTCGCTTATTATACTTGACCTTATGCTTCCCGGCAAAGACGGCATGGCAATTTGCCGAGAAATCAGAAATAAAATTGACATACCAATTCTGATGGTCACCGCCCGAATGGAAGATAACGATAAAATACGAGGGCTTGGGTTTGGCGCAGATGATTATATTGTAAAACCATTTTCTCCTACAGAACTTGTTGCTCGTGTAAAATCTCATATTGCCCGTTATGATCGACTTACAAAATCTTCTTTTAATCCGCATAAAAATGATGAACTTGATTTGGGATGGCTAAGAATAAATAAGGCAACTCACAGAGTTTTTATTAATGAAACAGAAATTACTCTTACACAAAAAGAATATGAGCTGCTTTCTTTTTTTGCTTCCAATCCCGATGTGGTTTTCAGCAAGGAACAAATATACGACAAAATTTGGGGAGAAGAAATGTACGGCGATCTAAAAACTGTTGTGGTTCATATCAACCGCCTGCGGGAAAAAACAGAAAAAGACTTGTCAAACCCTGTTCATTTACAAACTGTTTGGGGAGCCGGATACAGGTTTTTGCCTTAGTTTTTCATAAAAAAATTTACTAAAAATTTACCTTTAGTTTATTTAGTGTTTACCTCTTTTTTGTAGCATTTAATCATGAAAACAAAACTTTTATTTTTAACGATGTTGATTCTGATTGCGGCAATGCAAACAGTTTGGGCTCAAGAAACAGTACAAGTCCTGACTGTGAATGAGGCTGTGCAAATTGCCCTCGACAACAATCTGAGTCTTCAACAAAGCGCCCTGAATGTAGAAATCGGCAGACGGAATGCAAATCGGGCATGGAACCCGTTAATCCCTGCGGTCAGTGCAGCCGCTATGGTTACCCATCCAACGTCAATTACAGGGCTTGAACCTGTGCGGATACCCAATCCCGCTGGTGGTCCTCCTATCGAGATGGAAAATACATGGACTCCCGGTTTTCAAATTAGCGCTGGCTTTAACCTTTCCACAGCGACAATTGAAAATATCAGACTGGCGCAAATTAACTATGAAGCGGGACTTTTGACTCACGAAATGGCACGGCTGGAACTGGAACTTCATGTGCGAAGATTGTTTTATCAGATACTTCTCATTGAAGCCAATGTGCAGCTTGCCGAACAAAATTTTGCAAGCGCTCAATTAAGATATGAGCAAGCTTCCGTTCTTGCACGCACAGGGCAGATTACTCAGTTAGACGAATTATCCGCAAGAGTAGACATGGAAAACACACGCCCTACAGTAAGAAGTGTTCAAACAGCTCACGAAAATGCAATGGATGCTTTTAAAATGATTTTAGGGATTCCGACGGAAACAACATTGCGGCTTGATGGCAGCCTATCCATTGAAATTAACAGAGATTTTTCTCCCGAAAGAAACTCCCCCAGCCAATCACTTGAAGTTGCAAGGCTGGTAAATTCGATTCACTCAATGGAAGCGCAAAGAAGCGTTATACGCAACAGTGTTTTTGTTCCAAGCCTCAGACTCGCATGGGCTTCCACACCTGTTTTTGCCAACACACCAGCCGGAAGAAGCTGGAACGACAGCGGTTCTTTCACTGTCAGTCTTGGGATGAGCCTTGACAGCTTTCTTCCCTGGTCTAATGCAAAAACACAAATTGATAACATAAACGACGGTATCAGGGCAAGCCAAATACAACTAAACGATACTATTCGCAACAAAGAAAACCGAATCAGCCAAAACATCAGAACAATCGAAGGCATTTTGGAATCACTTGAAGCAATGAAACTTAATGTTGAATTGGCTCAAAGCACTTACGAAATGATAGGAGATGCCTTTGCAAGAGGCGCTGTAGATTTTCAGCGTCTGAGAGGAGCCGGTGACAGTCTCGCAATGGCGCAAAATCGTCTATTGCAAGAACAGTTCAATTTAGCTTCAGCGCTTTTGGATTTGGAAAGAGAATTAAACATTCCATTTGGAACATTATTTTTAAATCAAGGAGAATAAAAAATGAAAAAGAAAAAAATTATCAGAATCGCAATTGTTTTGGGAATCGCCGCAGCTTTGATTTTTATCCCGCCTATGCTGGCAGAAGCAAGAAGAGCTACAATTACGGAGACAACAGCTCCGGCGCACATTTTTTCTGTCCGCACAGAGAATGTAGAAATTCGCACTTTGCAGGCGCAGATTGAAGTAAACGCCAACATCGTATCGGGACATCAAGTTGTAGTTATGCCAGATGCAAACGGAAGGCTGGCGTCAATGAGAGTTGGTTTGGGTGACATAGTACAACAGGGGCAGATTATAGGCGAGGTTGATCCTTCACGTCCGGGTGCTATCTTTTCGATGAGCGCTGTCCATGCTCCTGTTTCCGGCATGGTGATAACTACCCCCTCGACAGTCGGCTCCACTGTTTCTGTCTCTACTCCGCTTATGACGTTAGCGGTGGGAGGTTCCACAGAAATAGACGCTCTTATCCCCGAACGGGAAGTGGGTCAACTCATCACAGGTCTGTCGGCAGAAATACGCCTTGAGGCATTTCCCGGTGAAACCTTCGCCGCTACGCTGACACAAATTTCCCCGGTTGTTGACCCTGTCTCCCGTACCAAGAGAGTAACTTTGCGCTTTAACAACCAAGACCCTCGGATCAATCCCGGAATGTTCGCCCGTGTAAGATTGAATACACGCACTTACGAAAATGTAGTGTCTATACCGCAGGAAGCGTTACTCGAACATCGAGGCAGAACGATTGTTTATGTTTTGAATACTGCCGATGACGGAACATCTTATGTTGAAATGAGAGAAGTTGTTGTTGGAGTAACCATCGACAGAGAAACTGAAATCAGAAGCGGACTTGAGGCTGGCGAAGCGGTAGTTGTGCAGGGGCAGCAATTCCTTGCAGACGGTGTTCCCGTGCGTGTGATAGGAAGGACTTTATGAGACTTTGTTTCATTTTCGATTATAGTGTGCGGCAATTTAGTCTCACAAAAGAGAGGTTTATATGAGCATTGCGGCTAAAGTAGTTAATCGGCCTGTTCTTGGTCTTGTAGTATTTGCTCTTATCGCAATTATTGCAATGTTTTTTGTTACAGGTATTCCGATTGATATGCTCCCGGAGATCAATCCTCCTTTCCTTTTGGTGATGACTGTATATCCCGGAGCAGGTCCAGAAACTGTAGAAAATTCCGTAACCAGACCGTTAGAATCTCAATTGGTAAATATAAGCGGGCTTCAAAATCTTACGTCAATATCAAATGAAAATATGAGCATTATCATTATGGAATTTGATTTTGGCACTGATCTTGATATTAAAACAAATAATGCAAGAGACAGCATTGATCGGGTAAGAGCAGCTTTGCCAGACGGAGTAAGCGTACCCAGCATTTTACAGATAGATATGGATATGATGCCAATCATGCGTATCGCAGTGCAGGGCGACCGTGATGTAAATGAGTTAAGTAATATTGCAACTAACGTCGTAGTTGATCGGCTTGAGCAGGTAGACGGCGTTGGAAGCGTTACAGTCAGAGGCGGACAGGAAAGGCAGGTGCGTGTAGAAATTTCCCAAAACCGTCTTGAGGCTTACGGGCTTACAATCAGCGGAGTGGCGGGAACCTTGGCGGCTCAAAATCTGGAAATGGGCGCAGGTTCCATCGTTGATGGTGCGAGGAGTTACGGCATCCGCACCATCGGCGAATTCAGCTCTGTTCAAGACATTGCCGAAACTGTGATTGCCAGACGAGGCGGCGCAGATATTCGGCTCCTCGACATCGCCGATGTACGTTTTGGTTATCCAAGAGAAACATCATCGGCATTTATCAACGGAGAAGCAGGTGTCTTTGTAGAAATAAACAGACAAAGCGGAGTGAACTCCGTCGCCGTAGCTGACAGGGTTTACGCTCAATTGGAAGATATACGAGCGCTTCTGCCGCCTGATGTCAGCATGGTAATAATTCAGGACAGCACCATTCAAATACGAAACATGATAAATGAGCTGGTAAACTCCGCTCTTGTAGGAGCAATATTGGCAATGGCAGTACTGTTTCTGTTTTTGCGAAGTGTCAAAAGTACGATTATCATTGCCATATCAATCCCATTCTCCATACTTGTAACACTTTTAATGATGAACTTTATGGGAATCACTTTAAATATGCTTACTATGGCAGGTCTTATTCTGGGAATTGGATTGATCGTCGACTGTTCCATCGTAATTTTGGAAAATATTTTTAAATACCGTGAACGCGGAGCCAAGCCCGACATTTCAGCTATTTTGGGAAGTCAGGAGGTAATGATTTCGATAATTGCCGCAACACTTACAACGTTATGTGTATTTGTTCCAATTATACTTTTCCAAAACAGGCTTGGCTTTATCGGAATAATCATACAGGATCTTATTATTACTGTAGGTATCTCTCTTGGCTCAAGCCTCTTTATCGCTGTATTTTTGGTTCCGATTTTGGCAAGCAAATATCTTCCTTTATATACAAGAACACAAAAACCTTTAAAAAACAAAGTTTTGATTAAAATTGATGAAACAATCGAACAGGGAATTCAATCGATAACTTCAAGTTACAGCAGGCTTCTTAAAAAGGCAGTGAAACATCGCCTCATTACAACCGTTATTGTTATTGCCGCTTTTATCGGATCTGCTTCGGCATTATCAAGAATGCAGATTGTTATGACGCCAGATATGAACGAAGATTCCTTTACGCTGAATGCGGAATTTCCATTAGGAACAATTTACGAAGATATACAAGCGACAATGCTCCAACTACAAGAAGTTGTTATGAACGACATCAGAGGGATAGAAAGTATTGTTACAGACATCAGCGAATCGGGCAGCGGTATGTTTGGCGGAGGCAGTCAAGGTTCGATTTCAGTTACTATGGACTTGAATATGCCGGGAGCGGATACATCCGAACAGGCAATGAACCGCCTTCGATTACGTTTTGACGAATTCCCCAATGCTGTTTTAAGTTTTGATCAAGGCATGGGTATGGGCATGGGCGGAAATGACATCAACTTGGTTTTACGCATAAATGACATCGAGCAAGGCATGGCAACTGCCCGAGAGATACAAGAGCTGCTGGAAGCCAGAGTGCCGGGGATTCTTGAACTTTCCATAGACATGACAGAAGGTTTGCCTCAAGTAGAAGTTGTTATAGATCGAAACCGTGCATACAATTTGGGGCTTTCGATAGGCGCAATTGCAATGGAAATTTCCGCCGCCATGAACGGGCGTACCGCAACCACCTTCCGCCACGAAGGCAACGAATACGATGTCGTACTTGAATTCAGAGACGAAGACCGTGAAAGATTAAGCGACATGGGACGTATACTTATTGCGTCTAACACAGGACACCTTATCCCTGTCTCAAACTTCGCAGAATTCGAAAGAGGTTACGGCCCGGTAAGTATTCGCAGACAAGATCAATCTCGTGTTATCAGTATCGCCGGAACCCTTGCAAGAGGTGTCGGGGCTTTGGAAACCGAACAAAGAATTCGTGAAGTTCTTGCCGCCGAATTTATCATGCCTGACGGAATAACATTGAGCTATGACGGACAAGCGGGAGAGATCAATGAAACAATTCAAACATTTATTATCATTATTATTCTTGCGGTTCTGTTGGTATTCGGAACTATGGCAGGTTTGTACGAATCCTTCAAGACTCCTCTTGTTAATATGTTTACAATTCCCCTCGTGTTAATCGGAGTAGTTGGTATTCATATCATCACAGGTCAAGCAATAAGTATGATAACGATGATTGGACTTGTAATGTTGATCGGGATTGTAACAAATAACGGCATAATTCTTGTAGACTATACAAACCTATTGGTAGGCCGAGGCGTTCCTGTCAGGCAGGCGTGTATCGAAGCAGGTGAAGCTCGTCTGCGCCCTGTACTCATGACCGCCATAACAACCATGCTTGCAATGATCCCCATGGCTTTTTTCCCGGGCACATCCGCAGGCTTTATTCAACCCATAGGGCTGACCGTTATTGGCGGTCTTGTGTCATCGACTTTTATCACACTGTTTTTTATCCCGGTAATGTATTCGCTGTTTAACGAAGGCAGACGGAAACAAAAACAGGAACAAAAACAAGAAATTATTGTCGAAGAAAATATGGAGGTTACAGCATGAAACGCATGGAACTTATCGCAAATCGTTCTGTAGAACATGAAATCATAGAAGCTCTGGAAGAAAGTATTCCAGATTTTTTCTATACTTTACTTCCGCAGGTTCACGGCAGAGGAAAAACCAAATACCGTCTGGGAAACGCTATTTGGCCAGAAATGAATTTTATGCTCATCGGTTATTTAAACAACGATGATGTAGATACGGCAAAAATGGCAATTCAAAAAATCAAAGAACGCTTTCCACGAGAAGGAATAAAAGTTTTTTTCATGAATTGTGATTGATGTGTATTAAGTGCAGGAAGGCAAATGTTGCTGAGTTTAATTTTTGCCAACCTGCACTTTATTGCACATTGTTAATGCACATTATTATTGTTGACGATTTAAAAGATTCATGTTAGAATTAAAAAGTTAGCAATAATGATGAAACATGATATATTTGAACTAATCAAGATTGATGATAATGAAGCAGTCCCCAAGTACAAACAACTTCAGTTAGAAATTGAACGTCTCATAATAGAAAATATACTGACTGTTAACACAAAACTTCCAGGAGAAAATTTTTTTTTCAAGCGATTAAATTTATCAAGAACAACAGTCAGAAAAGCTTTTCAAGAGCTTGAGGAAATGCATTTAATTTACCGTTTGCATGGACAGGGAACATTCATTGGAAGAAAACCGATTCAGCCGGCAAACAGGGAAAGAATTAAAACCGATCAAATGAAACAAGTTATCGGGATTGTTGTTCCTCATATCACTAACGAAATTTATCCGTTTATAATAGAAAGCATAGAGCAAACCGTAAGTTCCCGCAAAATTTGCGTTTTTTCCGCAAATTCAGGCGGAATCAGAGAAAGAGAACTGCAAATAGTAAACGAAATGCTTAATAACGCAATTGACGGATTAATAATCGAACCCCTTTATTCATATATAGACGGAGAAAATTCGCCGTTAGTTTCACTTTTAAAAAAATTAACCATCCCTGTAGTTTTGCTTAACAATGATATTCCATCTTTTGAATGTTCCAAAATAATACAAAACGATGAAGAAGGCGCTCGGCTTTTGACTGCACATCTTCTTGAAAACGGACATAAACGTATAGCGTATATTTATAATGACAGAGTAAACGTTGCATTTGATCGGCTAAACGGCTACCGAGCCGCTCTTAATGCTGCAAACATTCCGCACGATCCTCGATTGGAAATATCGTATAACGATGAAGAAGGGATTGTTTATCCGGGTTATGTGCTTACTAAAGAACTGCTTGAACAAACCGATTTGGGAGTAACGGCTATCTTTTATTTTAACGATGACCTTGCCCTGCAGGGAATGGCTGCCGCACAAAGCATGAATTTGGAAATTCCTAAAGATTTGTCCATTGTCGGTTATGATGATATTCCCCGCTCCCGCTTAAATGGAATTCGACTAACAACAGTTTCCCACCCCAAAACGCTGCTTGGAACATGGGCTGCTTCACTTTTGCTTGAACAATTTGATCAGACAGATAAGCCGGTACATCGAAAAATAATTGTTGAGTCATCAATGGTTTACCGGGATTCTGTTTGTGAACCCCGGCAAAACCATTAATTAGTGTCTGTCCATAAAGTGGTTCTTTATGGACGACACTTTGTATTTTCTCACCTTTTTTTGCAAAAAGGTTACGAAAATACGTCTTTCAAGGAAGTCTGTCTAAAATGCTCTGCATTTATAGACAGACTCTAATTAATCTAGTTTAAATACGGCGGAAGAGGCTGGTTCCAACTTGGACCAGGAGTGCCGATAGTACCCCTTTGTA
>WQWD01000093.1 GCA_009785545.1 Treponema sp.
ACCAGTGGTTTAGCAATACAGAAGGCAGCAGTGTCGGCGGGACTCCCATAGAGGGAGCGACAAGTCCAAGTTTTGAAATACCGACTACGCTCACAAACGGACAATATTTTTTCTTTGTCGAAGTAAACGCAAGAGTAACAGCAAGACACAGAGCAGCTCCCGTTCGCTCCGCAGTGGGAGTAATATGGGTTTCCCCGCCGGGTTCTATTCTTATAACTACACACCCGCAGCCGCAGACAACTGTAATACAAGGAAACATAAGCGGCAGTTTGAATGTTGATGCAATTGCAAGCGGCAGGACTTCGTTTCAATGGTTTAGTAACACAGAAAACTGTAATGAAAACGGAACAAAGATAGAGGGAGAGACAGGCAGAAGCTTTGAAATCCCCCAAACATTAACAGCGGGAACATATTATTATTTTGCCGAAGTAAGTGCGATAGGCGTTGCAGTGCCTTTGCGCTCGACTGTGGCAGTTGTGGATGTGAATGAGCCTGTTATTCTTATAACTTCACAGCCTGCCGTGACAACGAATGTGACTGTAGGAGACATAAGCGGCAGTTTAAGCGTTACAGGTGTGGCAGAAGTTAACAGCTGGCAATGGTTTAGCAACACGACAAACAGTAATGTAGGCGGAAGCGAGATAAGCGGAGCGACAGGAGCGAGCTTTACGATACCAACAGAGCTAAGAGAAGGAAGGTATTACTACTTTGTCGAAGTAAGTGCAACAGGCGTAGAGCCGGTACGTTCTGATATTGCGGTAGTTAATGCAGAGATAAGAAGAATAACCAATACTTCAGGTTTGGAAATGGTATGGGTAGGAGCCGGAACATTTGAGCTTGGCAGAGAATTGGGAACAGCAGGAAGCGGAGATACAACACCTGTGTCAACAGTAACGCTGACACAAGGTTTTTACATGGGCAAGTTTCAGGTAACGAGGGAGCAGTGGACAACGGTGATGACAGAGAACGACAACAACATTACCGTCCCACATCCCAGTTGGAGCAGTGCGTTAGCCAATACGCAAGAAAGTGCGGCAGGGTTCTTGATAAACCGCCGCCCCGCAACGCACGTGAACTGGTATGAGGTGATAGTATTTGCGAATAGGTTGAGTGAATTAAGTGGATTAACCCCTGCGTATGAAATGCAGACAGAGGCGAATAGCAATGTGTGGAGTACAAATCCGGCTACATGGGGAGCAGTACCGACGAGTAGTAATACAAGGTGGAATAATGTGAGAGTAGTAACCGGCTCGACAGGGTATAGATTGCCAACCGAGGCGCAGTGGGAATTTGCGGCGAAGGGCGGCAATACAGCGGACAGGTACACATTTTCAGGAAGCAACACCGCTGACGATGTTGCGTGGCATTGGAACAACAGTGGCAGCAGCCCCCGGATGGTAGGGCTACTGGCTGCGAACGGGCTGGGCATACATGACATGAGCGGAAACGTATGGGAGTTGGTCTGGGACTGGAATGGAGGACGTCCGCCTGCGGGGACTGAGGTGGATGATCCTACGGGCGCACCTTCGGGGACTTTCCGTGTGTCTCGTGGTGGGAGCTGGAACAACTCTGCCGTTTTCACCCGTTCCGTTCACCGTGGCAACACTGACCCGAACAATCGGGGCAACAACATCGGCTTCCGTTTGGTTCGCCCCTAGCTTGGTCACGCTTAGTGCCAGTCACTCCAACTTTATGTCTGTCCCCTCAAAAATGAGGTGACTGTCATCGTACACGCAAAATTGCAACACATAACACGGGGTACAACTCCGGCAGGCGGCTTGCGGTCACGCTTAGTGTCAGGCACTCCAACTTTATGCCTGTCCCCTCAAAAATGAGGTGACTGTCATCGTACACACAAAATTGTGCCACATAACACGGGGTACAACTCCGGCAGGCGGCTTGCGAAAAGCCGTGTCGGCGAAATATGGCTGTGTAGTGCAAGCCTGCCACGCCAGAGCGTGCGTAAATGAAAACCACAGCCATCCCCGAGCCGACAGGGGTTTTCGCAAGCCGCCTGTCGGCGATTGTCTACTTAGCAATCACAGCGAGCGGCGAGCTTTGGGCTTGGGGAAGTAATGGTAATGGTCAGCTAGGAGACGGCACAACGATTGCTCGCCTCAGCCCTGTGAGGATAAGGATAACCCCGTAGTTTAGGTGTTTGCTCTTAATTTACAGCGAGGGGCGGTGACAGTCGCCGCACTTGCAAAAACTGAAGTTTTGAAACAGCCTCGATTATTTTTTGTATCTTTTTTTCGTATCAAAAAGATCAGAATGTGTTCCTGTACGGGAAGCGGTAAGTACGAGTTGCCCTTTGTCAATAATATAAATTAAGAGCCAGTTTGGCAGGATATGACACTCTCTAAAACCAATATAGTTTCCTACAAGCGGGTGATCCTTATATTTTGGATCTAGCGGTTTTTCTTCCAGAAGAGTTTGAATTACTGATCTTAATAAAGATATATCCAAGCCACGTTTACGGGCTAGTTTTTCATCTTTGCGAAACTGACCGGTTGTATGTAAAGTTAACATTCCTTTCTGTACTCCGCATCCAACTCCTTAAATAATTCATCGGCGCTGGAATAACCTTTTACCTTCTTTTTGCCGCTTATAATATCTCGTGCTTCCTTCATAGCCGCTTCAGTTTCATTGTTGAAACAAGGCTGCTTCATTTCAAAGGGCAGCCCTCCTACCAAAAGGGATTGTCGTAAAAAGATGTTTACCGCATCAGATACAGTGATTCCAAAAGTGGAATATAATTGTTCTGCTCCCTGCTTGGTCTGCGGGTCAATCCGTATATTTAGGTTCGCCGTTTTTAACATAATTTTCCTCTCTAATTTAGAGTGTATCACATTGTACGCACAACGTCAATGTACGGCTATGTTGACAATAACAAAAAAATTTTTAATACTGATAAATGAGCCTGTCCCAAAACTCGGTTAGTTTTGAGACAGGCTTCCGAAAAAGCGTCATAAATGCCGCTTTTTCATTTAAATCTAAGGAAGCTGCCCCAAAAACTGAAGTTTTGGGACAGTCTCAAATAAGAGGTGATATTATGACAATTAAAAAATTATCATGGCTGGTGTTAGTTTTTGCTGTTTTGGTGTTTGCAAATTGCGATTCGTTTGGCGAAGACATTGAAACAATGAGGCAAAGAGCAAGAGGCGACAACCTCCCGGTTATCACAATCGAGGCGCAGCCGACAAGTCTAAGTGTAGCGGAAGGAAACATTTCCGGCAGTCTGAGTGTTACGGCAAGGGTTACACGGGGAGCTGAGTTAAACTTCCAATGGTTTAATAATACAACAAACAGCAATATCGGCGGAACCGCCATATACGGAGCAACAAGTGCAAGTTTTGAAATACCGTCAACTCTTTCAGAGGGAACGTATTTTTACTTTGTCGAAGTAACTGCAACAGGCAGAGCAGTCCCCGTTCTCTCCGGAGTGGCAACAGTGTGGGTTACTCCTCCAAACCATCTTTTTATATCTACACAACCGCAGCCGCTGACAAGCTTCATCGTAGGAGATATAAGCGGCAGTTTGACTGTTTCGGCAAACATGACCGGCTGGGCGGAACTTGATTTCCAGTGGTTTCGCAACACAGAAAACAGTAACGAAAACGGAACAAAGATAGACGGCGAGACAAACGCAAATTTTGCGATTCCCCAAACATTAACGGCGGGAGTCTATTATTACTTTGTTGAAATAACCTCAGCAGGCGTGACAGTACCTGTACGCTCGGCTGTGGCAGTTGTGATTGTGAATGAGCATATTGTGAGCGTGTCTACAGGTCTTTCCCACACGATGGCAATCACGGCGAACGGCGATCTTTTCGCTTGGGGAAATAATGGTAGTGGCCAGCTAGGAGACGGCACTACGATTTGGCGCCACAGCCCTGTGAGGGTAGGCACTGCTTCTAACTGGGCTTCTGTGTCTGCGGGATCGGAGCACACGATGGCAACCACGGTGAGTGGCGAGCTTTGGGCTTGGGGGCTTAATAATTGGGGTCAGCTAGGAGACGGCACTACGACTACTCGTCTCAGCCCTGTTAGGATGGGCATAGGCTCTAACTGGGCTTCTGTGTCTGCAGGAGGTTCCCACACGATGGCAATCATGAGCATGGAACTCACGGAAATCATGGAGAGTGGCGAGCTTTTCGCTTGGGGGTGGAATGGTAATGGTCGGTTAGGAGACGGCACTGTGACTATTCGCCCCAGCCTTGTGAGGATAGGCACAACTTCTAACTGGGCTTCTGTGTCTGCGGGAAATGCTCACACCGTAGCAATCATGGAGAGTGGCGAGCTTTGGGCTTGGGGGGCGAATTGGAGTGGACAGCTGGGAAACGGCTGGAATGAGCACCACAGCCCTGTGAGGATAGGCACTGCCTCTAACTGGGCTTCTGTGTCTGCGGGGCAGAATCACACTGTAGCAATCACGACGAGTGGCGAGCTTTGGGCTTGGGGAGATAATTCGTCTGGTCAGCTAGGAGACGGCACTACGAATATTAGCCCCATCCCTGTTCGGATAGGCACAGCCTCTAACTGGGCTTCTGTGTCAACGGGACAGAATCACACCGTAGCAATCACGACGGATGGTGAGCTTTGGGCTTGGGGGTGGAATTTGAATGGTCAGCTAGGAGACGGTACTACAACTAGTCGCCCCAGCCCTGTGAGGATAGGCACTGCTTCTAACTGGGCTTCTGTATCTGCGGGATGGACTCACACCGTAGCAATCACGACGGATGGCGAGCTTTGGGCTTGGGGAAATAATGGTAATGGCCGGTTAGGAGACGGCACGACTATTGCTCGCCACAGCCCTGTGAGGATAAGGGTAACCCCGTAGTTTAGGTGTTTGCCCTTATTCAATATCTGCATCATCAACTGTTTTTATGAGTTCCTGAGCTTCTTCAAATTCTGCTACCCATTGTGCAAGCTTTTGTTGTAATAATGTTTTATCTGGCAAGTACAGGTTATATTCGGAAGCATAGATATTTGCATTTTCCGGAAGCGTAAGCTCAACTATATTGTCATCTTTCTCTTTGCATAAAAGAATACCAACCGTAGGATTTTCTTTTTCTGTTTTCACATAACGGTCAAAATAATTGACATACATTTGTATTTGTCCCAAATCTTGGTGTTTTATTTCTTCTGTTTTTAGATCAATGATTACATAACACTGTAGTATTCGGTTATATAGGATAAGATCAACAAAAAAGGATTTTTCATTAAATGTAAATCGTTTTTGTCTTGCTTCAAATAAAAACCCTTTACCCATTTCTAGCAGAAATTTTTGCAATTTTGATATGATTGCTGTTTCTAAATCAGTTTCGCTGTACTCATTTTTTTCTTCTAAACCAAGAAATTCCAGCACGAGAGGATTTTTTAACATATCACGAGGTTTTTTCAGTATTTGCCCATCCATAGAAAGACGTTTAACTTCATCTTTATTACGAGATAAAGCAAGTCGTTCATATAAACTACTGTTATATTGCCGTTTTAGCTCATCAACCGTCCATTGCTGATTAATCGATTCAATCTCATAAAACCGTCTTTCTTCTTCATTTTTAACCCTTATCAAAACGACATAATGTGTCCAGCTTACTTTGAAAAAGCCAGCCAATAACTGGCTTTTTTGTTCCAGTTCAAATTGGTCAGTCAATAACTGGCTTTTTCTTTGACTAATTACCAGTGTTTCGTTTATTCTTGGAATGTATAGGAGAAAGAATTTTCGGGCATTTTTAAGATTTGATAGGGAAAAACCTCGACCAAACCTTTCTGTTAAGCGGTTAGATAATTCTTTGATTAACCCCTGCCCATATTTTGCCCTTTCTGCTCCGCTTTGTTCTTCCTCGACAATCATACGTCCTACCTCAAAGTAGGTAACGCACATCGTCAAATCAGCGGTTCTGCCGACATATTTCCGGGCTTGTTCGATGAGATTGGCAACTTTTTCAAAGAAATCACTCATTTTTTGCTTCCTGTAGAGGAATACTATCAGAAGATAATAAAATGGTATAGGTCAGTTAGGAGATGGCACTG
This sequence comes from Treponema sp., assembly GCA_009785545.1. Classification (GTDB taxonomy): domain Bacteria; phylum Spirochaetota; class Spirochaetia; order Treponematales; family Breznakiellaceae; genus WQXQ01. The sequence goes on from WQWD01000093.1 coordinate 6,037, forward strand.
CGATTGCTCGCCACAGCCCTGTGAGGATAAGGATAATCCCTTAGGATCAATCTGCGACTCCGGTTCCATCAACCTGTATGGCACCGGGCAGGATAATGTCCATTACAAATGAACTTTCCGCAATGTTGCCTCGCCGGGCAATAGTGCCGTCCGATGTTCTGTTTACAGCTTCAACTTGCCAAATAAATGTTCCTACATCCAAAAGCCGCAAATCTTCAAGTATAAATTCTGTGCGGCTTATCGGTTGTGAATGGTACAGTTGTTGTCTTGCGGAGCCTTCTTGCCGAAAAACAGTAAACATATATGCGTTAGCTCCCTGTACCGGCTGCCAAGTAAACGTGATGTTTCTTTGCTCCAGCAGATCATTCATCGAAAAACGCCTGCCTGTTGCAGGTTGAAGATTTTGCGCCGCAGGCAGAAGTTCAGGCGGTATTGCAGGAGCCGGTGTGGTTTCACGCACTGCGGCAGGTGCGGAAGGTGCAGCAGGTGCAGTTTCATCAGGAATTGGTTCGATAGGAGTTTCAATTTGGATTGTTTCAGGCGATATTTCTATGTTTTCTTCTGTAAAAATCTGCACATCATTGCGAGAAAACCGTAAAATAAGAGCGGTAATCGATCCAAGTAATAAAATAACTGCAAATGAAATAAGGATTGCTAATTTGAGACCGGTAGGAAATCGGGCTGTAACCGAGCCGTTTTTTTGCTTTTCCATGCCTTTAGTATAATTTTTTGTATAATATTGGTCAACATGATCCAACAGTACCCTTGACTATTTCGCAAATTTACGCCAATATTACTACATCAACATAGAGTAAATATTTCACCAACAAAGAGGAAAATAGTGGCAATTTCAAAAAAAGTAGAGCGGTTGGAAAAATCAAATGTATCGTTAAGTATAACCGTTCCTAAGGAAGATGTGCGTGTTCAGTACAACGATATGCTTAAAGAATACACAAAAACCATACAAATACCGGGTTTTCGCAAGGGTCATGTGCCCAAAGAGGTGCTGGAGCGAAAATTCAGCGATGCCCTCAAGGGTGATGCCTTAGGACGCATAATCGAATCTACCCTCAAAAATATTTTTGAGGACGATAAAGAAAGCCTGCCCCGAAGCGAAAGACCTTTGCCGTATGCCAGCCCGGAACTACAGGAAGAAGATCTAAAACTTGATCTTGAGCAAGACCTTCAGTTTTCTGTGGTCTACGATGTTCTGCCCGAAGTAAAAATCGGTCAATGGAAAGGCTTAAAAGCCGAGTATGTTTATGCGGAAGTTGGAAACGAAGAAATCCAAAAAGAGCTTGAAGAAATCAGAGAGCGTAATGCTATCGTCATGGATCGTAATGACGACGCCTGTGCGCTCAAAGGCGATGTCGCTACTATCGATTATCAAATAATGGAAGAAGACGGCGTAACACCGATGAGCATATCCCGAAGCGATTTTTCATTTTCTATCGACGGCAAAAATATGTTTAAGTTTGATGATGACATCATCAGAATGAAAAAGGGTGAAACAAAGGAATTCGAGAAAAAGTTCGATGAAGATTTTTTTGATCCCTCGCTTGCCGGAAAAACCAGAAAAGTGCGGATAACACTAACAGCTCTTAAAGAGAAAAAACTTCCCGACTTAGACGATGATCTGGCTCAGGACGTTGACGAAAAATTCAATACATTAGACGATCTAAAAAACAGTGTCAAAGACCGTTTTAATAAAAATCTGGAAGCTCGTATAAAAGAAAAAAAGATTGGCAGTCTTTTGGACTTAATAATGGAAAATACGCCTGTAGTTTTGCCTGAATCGATGATCACATCCGAAGTTGAAGGCCGTATTCGCAGGATTGCCCGTTACTACAACGCCAATCCCGAATTAATTATGCAGATGACAGACGAAGCCAAAATGAACGAAATGCGTGAATCTTCCCAAAAGGCGCTTCATTCCCGCATGATTTTGGAAACCTTAATGGAAGAGCAAAAAATCGAGGCAACGGACGAAGAAGCCGAAAAAGAACTCGAACAAATTGCGGAAACAAACGGCGCTGACATCGCTGAAGTAAAAAAACATTACGATAACGAACAAGCAATGTTCTATTTGAAAGAAGATATTAAAGAAAAGAAAATTGTCGATATTCTGTTATCTGAAAACACATTAAAACCAGGAAAAAAGGAGAATTATCTGGCTTTCATGTCAGATAATGCTTAAATTTAAACTATGATTAAAATGAGTAATTTGGTTCCGTTTGTAGTTGAACAAACAGGGATGGGGGAACGTTCTTACGATATTTATTCCCGGCTTTTGAAGGATCGTATTGTCTTTTTGGATGGAGAAATAAATGATGTTTCTGCTGACTTAGTTGTAGCGCAGCTCCTTTTTTTGGACGGGCAGGACATCGAAAAGGATATAAA
>WQWD01000094.1 GCA_009785545.1 Treponema sp.
CAACCGTTTATGAAAATGTTCCGAATCGGATTTCCAGCTTTGAGGATTTAGCTTCCATGCAAATAACAGCAGATCTATGTAACGGCCTTCACGGTTTGCGGCTTCTTCAAAGATGGGAGAATGCGGAAGCAGGATCGAATTCTTAAAAAAAGAAGATGCAAGATGTTCGGCAATTTCGGTTTCCCATTCAAAAATTCTGTGCAGCTCTTCTTTGGAAATACCGGTGTATTGAGGCAGTAATGCAAAATTAAGAGGGATTAAAGCGAAGGCAAAATTAGCGAGCATTTCTTCTCCTTCCAGTACTTTGTATTTTTCCGGAGACATTGGCGGCTTATCATACAGGAAGCTTATCAGCGCGTCATGTATTCGTGTTTGTTTTTCTTTTGTATTAAGCAGCTTGTCGGCTTCTGCTACCCGATGCAAACTTTTTCGATCTTCACATTCCTCGATAGCGTTTTCAAGCGCTTTTTCGAGAACGTGCGGGTTTAAATCTGTTTTTACGATGTACCCCGTTGCCCGCTGATGAAGAGATTCTTTGGCGAATTCAAAATCCTTATGATTGGTAAGCATGATAAACACAATGCCGGGATATTCTTTGCGCGAGTACTTAAGCAGATCAATTCCGCTTAGTCCGGGCATTGCTATGTCGCAAATTACCAAATCCGGACGCAGCCGCTTTAATTTTTTTTGCGCTGTGATACCGTTAGAAGCAGTGTCTTCTATTACGCAGTTGTTTTTTTTCCAGTCGATGAGATGTTTAATCCCGGAAATTACGATAGGGTCATCATCTACCAATAATATTCGGTACACTTAGCTTCTCTCCATAAGTTAATATTCCATCTTTATTCTTGCTGTTACTTTTGTATACTCTCCCGGCTGACTTTCAAAAAATAGTCCGCAGGATTCGCCGTAACGCATTTTGATTCGGTTTTCTACATTTGCAATACCAATATTGTTAAGCGAAGGATTTCCGCTGTGATTCTTCCTTGTTGCGGTTTTTATAACAGCGAGTTGTTCCTCGCTTATCCCGGCCCCGGTATCTTCGATAGTTATGTCGAGAAAATTTTTTCCGCTTGTCTCTTCTGTGCTTGTTGCCGCACTGAGGGTAATACTTCCGAATTTGTTAGATGGCGCAATTCCATGAAGAATGGCGTTTTCTACCAACGGCTGCAAGGTAAGTTGCGGGATACGGCAATTAAGATAGTCTTTTGGAATTTTATTTACAACTTCAAAACTTCCCATAAAACGTAATGACATTATCTCGGTGTAATCTTCCAGAAAAAGCAGCTCTTCGGCGAGGGTAATTTTATGTACTTCCCCTGTTTTTGTGTGCCCTATGATTCCTCTTAAAAGATTTATCAAACGATTAATAATGTCGGCAATAGGTTTGTTGTTTTGGACTTTTGCTATCCATTGAATAGAATCCAAAGTGTTATAAAGAAAATGCGGATTGATTTGAGTTTGCAGCAAAACAAATTCGGTATTTTTTTGCTCATGGTATTGTTCTTCAATTGTTTCCAGATAACGGACAATGCTGCCTGACATTTCGTTTACCGCTTTTCCTATTCTGCCAATTTCGTCTCCGCTTTTTTCTATCTCCGGATCGTGTGAAAAATCATTTTCTTCGGATATTTTTTTAATCTTGCCGATGAGAGCGTGAATGGGTTTTGAAAAAGATGCCGACATCAAAAATCCCAGCCCCGCAGCGGTAAATAGCGATACTAAAACGGTGGCAAGCATGATGTAAAATGTTTGCCTGTCATCAAAGGCAAGGCCCGTTATATCAGCCTGATTGTATAATGCGAAATTTTCGTTTCCCAGAGGCATCTTGTCTAGCCGGTATCTGTTTCTGCCTTGCCGAAACTTCAAAGGAAAATCACTGTTAGGTGTAATATAACCCAGGCTCCCCGGTTGAGGCTGAACAATGCGGCTGCTGTTTTGCAGCAATATTTCTCCAGTTGCCGGAATCTGTAAAAATAGCTTTGTAGGAATAGAGTAATCACCTAAGACATTGGTAATCATATCTATTCCTGCTTCTATATAAAGGAAAGCTTCTGCGTAGGTATAGGATGAAGCTCCAACACGAAAAAGCAGGATATAACTATCTCTGGGATTTGAGGCAGTAATAGATCTGCCAAAGCCGGCTGCCCATGACAAATCCTCCTCGATAAACTTGGCATATAGAGGCTGCCGCATTATGTTATCCACATCCATTGGAGAACCTTGCTGTCGGCCTTGAGCCTGTACAAAAATTTTTTCATGGTTAAAAAGAATCATCTTGTCAATGTACGGCCCGATTGGACTTGCTGTCAAAAAGGCATTAATTTGTTCTTGTACTCGAAGAGAGTCCAGTATTATTTCACGCTCTGACCTGTCTTGGCGCGATATCAAACGTGATACTGATGGGTTGGATGCGTTTATTACTGCCAGCGAAAATACATTTTCCATATTTCGATCAAGACGGAAACGTGCCGCTTTCATGTATGCTTTGTCTAATTGCTCTGCTTTAAAAAATACCGCTTCCTGCAGGTTTACAAACAAAAATATATTCCCAATTACTCCGATTACAATGATATAAACTAAAACGGAAAGAGTAATTTTAAATTTTAAACTTGCATTTTTTAACATATAGTCCTTTAATTTTACTTATTGTCCCCGCTTTTATAAAATTACAGTTTTAATCAACAACTTTTGCTTACTTTCATTATAGTACATTTTTTTGAAAAAGTAGTATTGAATTTGTTGTTTTTTGGTTGTTTTAATAAAATAGAGTTGGGGCTGTCCGAAAAGTTGGTTACTTTTCGAACAGCATTTTACTTAATAGTAAAGCGCTTGATAAATAGCGGCTACGGCAAGCACCCTTTTTCCGTAATCTCTGGTTTCAAAAATAGGCACTGTTTCTACAAACAAATCTATTGGAAGATTATTTGTGTTAAGCCAGCGGCGTACTCGGCCCTGACCTCCGTTGTATGCCATTAAGACAAGCATTTTGTCGTAGTTAAATCTGCTCATTAAGTGGTTAAAATAAAATGAACCGATATAAATATTCAAAAAAGGGTCGGTGGAATCAACAGCGCCTCCAGGGCCCAAAAAATTGTGGCTGCCGGTACGGCGAATTCTCTCCGCCATTTCACGGGCGGTTGACGGCATAAGCTGGGTTAAACCTACGGCTCCGGCATGGGAAACAACGGCGCTTTGGAAAGCGCTTTCTGTGCGAATAAGCCCAAAAAGGAGGTAAGGAGGGATATTAAATTGGCTTGCCGCAGTTTCGGTTAATTCTTTGTAAGGTCTTGGAAACATTATTTCCATGTCACGTCTTTCCAGAGTATAACCTTCTCTGTTAATGAATAAAGAAATCAGCCGCATAGCTTGAGGATGCATTCCGGCGGCGGCAAAAGCTTGCGCTGTTGCTCGCAATTCATAAATAGCCATTTCGTTTTCCATTGCTCTGACGAAAGGAAGAGCAAGGTTTTCAGCTCCGTATCTAAAAAAACCCAGCAAAAAATCTAATCTTGGCGAAGGCGGCGGCGGACTGTTATTTTCGCTCATTGTTGGTAAAAAGGGCAATTCTAAGCGGCGGGCGCTTTCCATACGATAATGGAGTGCCGGGATAATGATAACACCGCTTGAATCGTACGCTACTCGGGCAAAATGTAATGAGTCTAAGTAATCATGTTCAGGTCGATTCAAATCTTCCGCAGAAAGAAAACCTTCTTCAATTGCTCGGGCAGTTATCCACGCATAAGAAGATCTTGGGACATTTGCGTTTGAGTCTTTAAGCAGATTTAAAACACGATAAATCCCTGTCCAGTTTCGTGCCGTAACAAGGCGGTTTAAAAATCTTTCCATTACACCGTTAAATGTATTTGGCCTGTACCAAAGCGGAATAAATTGTTCCAAACGATTGATGAAATTTTCGTGAGGGCCGTTGACTGACATATCAAGAATGTACCAGACACAAGCGTCAATTTGTATTCTGTTTGGAACATCCTGATTTTTTTGGAGAGCAAGAGCTCTTTCAAAAAATGAGATTCCCTGTTGATTTAATCCTTGATTGTTTTGACCGCCGTGTCTTCGTGAAATTCTTCCGGCAAAAAAAGTAAGCCTGTAACGCAAATCATTTAAAAGATTTTCATCGATTGAAGTGTCATTTTGCGATGCCGCCTCTGAAAGTGACGCTGAAAGCTCCGCTGAAAGCGCCACTGAAAGTGAAGCTTCCCAATTTAAAAATAGATTGATGCCTTCGCTGCCCGACTGCGTAAATTGAAATGCCCTTCCCAAACTATTTATAAGGATAGGGTGTTGAATAAACAATTCTGGCAGATGAGAAGGCCATGTTCTGGCTGCGCTGTTTGATTCCATAAATCCACGAAAAAAATTCAGAGCTTCATTATGTGATAACCTTGATATTGAGTGATGTCCGTTTATTGCGGCTAATTCTTGGTTTGTAAAAATCAATCCCTGCCTTGCGCTTTCTCTTAAAACAAAAGCCCTGGCCTCATTAAATGAAGGAGTGTTCAGCTCATGACTCAAAAAAAATGCTAATGCTTTTTCTCTGTTTAAATTATCTGCTGTTTCAAGTGCCGCTGCCCAAAAACCATGCGCTTCACGGCGGATAAGTGTCCTGGTTTGGGGTGTGATTTCGTTTCCACGTGACATCAGAAAGGCAAGTTCGCCTGCCGCCGCTTGTCGTATAAACTCATTGGAACTGGACAGCGCTTTTTCAAAATACGCTATCTTTTTATTTGTTTCTGTTTCCAGTAATCCAAAATAAAAATCGCTTTTTACTTGCGGGACAACAGATGAGCATGAAAAAAATGCCAGTAGGGAAAAAAGTATTAAAGTGCGGCTCATTAGTTCCTTGGTGGTAAACGAATCGTTCTACCTGAAATAATTAAATTCGGGTTTGGGATATTATTGTGCCGTGCAATCCTTGGGTATTGCCAAGGGTCACGATAAAACGCTTCCGCAATATCCCATAGTGTGTCGCCCCATTGTATTCTGTAGCTCACGCCTTCTCTTGGAATTACGGATGGAACATTAAAAGATCTGACAGGCGGATTACGCCCTCTTCCGGCAGGTTGTCTTGGCGGAGGCGGAGTAACAGGTGCTTGAATAACCGGTATAGGCTCTGTAACAGCAGGAGGCGGTGTAACTACAGGCTCCTCGCTGGCGGCCTCTCTGGCGGCCTCTCTAACGGGCTCATCTCTAACGGGTTCAGGGTCAGGTTCTCTAGCCGGTTCGAATCTTGGGTCATGTTCTGCCTCTGCCGCCTGCTCTGTAGCCGGAGTGTCAAAAATAGAGCGGACAACACCGACTCCTCCCATGAGGAATAACCACGCAGCGAGGAGGCCAAGTAAAAGAAGCAAACCGAATAGAACGAAAAGCCCCACAGGTTTACGTTTTGATTCTTTTTCCCTGATAATCCCTGCGGCATGATACAAACCTGACGGAGGCAATTCATTGGCTTCCAGTTCAAAATCCGGGAGTTCAACATCACGGGAAGTTTCATCAATCGATTTTAAGGAAACGGTCAACACATAATGCTCGCCGCCTGTGCTTGTATCAAGATCGATGGCTTCGGCTACTATTTCTTCTTCATCATTGGATGAAATAACCATTTCGATGGATGGTTCACCTTTTTGTTTGGGTTTGATATTTTCAACAACAAGACTGCCAATATATTGGGCATCTGCCATAGAATTGGCAATGCTTCTGTAAAGATCAATTTGAACGCTGGGTTGATTATCATGAACTGTGGTAAGAACCAACCTTTTTTTTATTACAGAATTTTCCTCTAATAAGGGATAAAATTCACCATTGGCTATCTTGATACCAATACTTGATGTCATTGGGTACGCTCCTTATTCTTTTTTACCATAATCCTTTTAAAACTAACCTAACTTGATAAAAAACTCAACTATATCTTACCATAATTATCGGCATTATGGTATAAAAAATCATAAAATTTACCGATAATAATATATGCTGCCTGTATTTTTTGGCTTAATAGCCCTGATATTAATTGCCAGTATTTTCTTGTTTGTAATGAGCCACAAACATGGAAGTATTTTTGGCAGTGGAAAAATGAGAAAAAACCGTGAATTTGCCCTAAAAGAAGCCAATAAACGGTTGTCACAGAACCCAAATGACCCGGAAGCGCTTTACACTTTGGCAGGGATATACTTTGAAGAAAGCAATTGGGATAAATCCATGAAAGCTTATGAAACTCTCACTGAGATAATTTCCGCTAATCCTACCAAGGGAATCGACAAATTTGAAGTTTTTCTTCGTTACGGTCTTTCGGCACGTAAGCTTAATTTATTAGAGCAGGCTTACAAGGGATTTTCCGTAGCAAAAGGTTTGCGCAATGATAATTTTGAAGCAAATTACGAATTAGGCTCAATTGAGTTTGAAAGAAAAAATTATGAAAAAGCCGTTCAGCTTCTTCAGCAGGCTCGTATTCAACAGCCTGATAATCCGGCAGTTCTGCGGAGTTTGGGTCATGCTTTTTTCAGATTGAAGAAACCCAAAGATGCGATGAATTTTATCCGCAAAGCGATAGACCTTGCTCCGGATGACAAAGAATCTCTTTACACGCTTGCCGAATGTTATCACGAAGCCAGGCAGCTCGAACAGGCGCTGCGTATTTTTAATCATTTACGAGCAGATCCGATATTAGGCCCTAATTCCTGTCTTATTGCCGGATCTATCCGTCTGGAAATGAGACAGTATGAATCTGCGGTTCATGATTTTGAAATCGGGCTTAGGCATCAAAATATAAGAATTGATATATTGATGGAGCTTCGTTATAAACTTGCTTCTACATTAATTAAGTTAAACGAAATCGGTAAAGCTATTCCCTTCCTTAAACTAATACAATCCGAGAATGCTTCATATAAAGATGTAAATATCCTTTTGGGTAAATACGTTGAGCTGCACGCTAATCGGAATTTGCAAGTTTTTCTGATGGCTCCCTCCGCCGATTTTATAGCATTGTGCCGAAAAATTGTGATGGGTTATTTCCCGAGAGCAAAGGTTAAAATAACAAATATTACTGTTGCCAAAAGCGATTGGGCGGATATTCTTGCGGAAGTGGATACTGTTAAATGGTCAGACTTAATCATGTTCCGTTTTATCAGAACCCAAGGATTAGTCGGCGAATTGACTGTTCGGGATTTCCATTCACACCTTAAAGATGTTAAAGCCGGGAAAGGCATCTGTATGTCCGTAGGTACTTACTCGGAAGAAGCCAAAAGATACACAGAAGCCCGTCTCATCGACTTGATAGAAAAAGGTCAGTTGCAGGGAATTCTTAACTCTTTAAATGTAAACGCAACCTCAAGTAGAAAATAGAATTTTACTCCATTGCCAACATTCTCAAGGTCATCACCAGCGGCAAATGATCGCTCAAGCCAAACCCGGTACGTACGTTATACGGCATGGGCAGCCCGTTTGAATTTGCAAATGGCGGGTAATTTTTCACAACAGTTTTAACATATTCCCAGCCTGTATTGTCAAAAAATTGATACGAAACAAGAAAATGATCGATAGTGTTCCAATTATTTCTGAAAAAATACGAACCGTTTTCAAGTTCTCTCATCCATGGTGAGTACATAACGATTGTTTCCTGCGGAAAATATATTGGCACTGGCGGTTTATTCCTTGTGATTACGATAAAATCATTTTGAATACCGCCTGTCAATATAACGCTGAAAGGATCATCGGGAAGCAGTGCGCAAACAATCGATGCGCCGTGCCTGTAAAAATCATCGTGGTTAAGGTTTAAATCGCCTGCGACAATAATTCCCAAATTAGGTTCGTTTTCCTGCAGCTCCCGAATACGTCGAAGGATTACTCGTGTACTTGCCCTGCGCGCGGCTTCTGTAGCTATGTCGCCGCCCAATTTGGATTTCCAGTGGCAAATAAAAATGACAATCGCTTCTTCCACTCCGGCTTTTGGCTGTACCCTTATCTCCAGTACGGGGCGGGGCGAGGTATCACCGTCAATGGTAATTGTATGGGCTTTTGCTTCCAGCAAGGGGCGGCGGCTTAAAATTCCCAGCCCTATCGCAGCGCCCGGATTGCCGGCAAAATGAACCCACGCATGACCGCCGCCGACAGCAAGAGCGAGGTCTTCAAGAACCGTTAAGTTCTCGACTTCCTGTAATGCGATAATATCCGGCAGAGGGCTGATCCTGCTGATCGCGTCGGATAATGTGCTGAGTCTGCCAAGATATTTTTCTCTTGACCAGCCTGATGATTGCAGGAATTCAGGGTACTCATAACCGTTATCTTCTCCATCGAACAGGTTATGAACATTCCATGTCATAATGGTCAGATAAGAGGTATCTTCCCTCCCTGTTTCGGAAACACTGCAAGAGCCAAAG
>WQWD01000095.1 GCA_009785545.1 Treponema sp.
AATAAAAAGGTTTGAAGAAAGTCAAAAAAAGTTTATAGCAGAAGCAACCGAGCTTCTTAAAATCGAAGAGGCGGAAAAAGCTGAAAAACTGAAAAAGGCACAGGAAAACCCGCCCGAGCCGCCGCCCCCTGAATCTGAGGAGGAGACCAAGAAGAAGGCAGAGGCGGTCGATGAAACAGAAAAGCTGCGGAGAGAAACAGAAGCAACCGAGCTTCTTAAAATCGAAGAGGCGGAAAAAGCTGAAAAACTGAAAAAGGCACAGGAAAACCCGCCCGAATCTGAGAAGAAGGCAGAATCAGTGGATGAAGAAGAAAAGCTGCGGAGAGAAGATGTGATGAAAGATTTAAAAAAGTCACAACAAGAAGCGGCTGCGCAAAGATCGGGTAAATTCCGCAGTTTTGATGACCCCGAAGAATTCGCCGAATTCCTTAAAATGCATGAAGCGGATAAAGTAAGATGGCAAAGGGAAGATGCGGAGAAAAAAGAAAGATTGCGGAGGGAAAAGGCGGAAGAGAAAGAAAGATTGCGGAGGGAAAAGGAAAACCCGCCGCCGCCGCTGACCAAAGAGCAGGAAGAAGAAAAAAAGATGCGTTGGGCACGCGGTGAAATAAAGCGGTTTGAAAAACTGTTGGAAGGCTCTTATGATACCGAAGACGGGAAAAAGTTAAAAAAACTGTATAGCGACATGTTGAAACTGATGAAAGAAGAATACCCGGGATGGGATGACCCAAAATGGGATGATTAAAAAACTGCCCTCTTTTTCGGATTTTCGGAAAGGGGGTGTTTTTTATGTTTTTGCAGTTTGTTTTCCCCTGATTTAAGCGTTTAATTTGAGTTTAACAGTAAAAATACTCAGTAAATACTCAAAACACAACAAAAAGTATTCGTTGTAACAAAAGTGAAGCAGTAAAAAGCAGTGATTTTCTTTGACATTTACACTGTTTTGTGATATTATAACATTGTCAAAACATACTCAACTTAAGCGCAATCCCCATCACAAGCGCAAGACAATCAAAAAAGTATTGAAAGAATTATTGGAGGAGGGTAGTTATGAGAAAACACAGATTCGGACTCAACCATAGAAAATTTCTTTTAAAACAAAGGTTTGCAATCAGTATTGTGGCGTTTTTTCTCATAACACTCGTTTCAGGCGCGGCATTCGCTTTTACAGGCGGACATCTGGCATTTACGGGAACAGTCAGTGTTGATATGAATTCATTGCAATCGTATCTGCACGATTTCCCTCAAGGCACGATAAATACCACGCCCGGAACATTCGCGCCCCCTCCCGAAGGCTCGTATCCTCCCGTAACATCAAACCCGGAGATGCCGGATATCAACACAAATCCGGAAAGCCCGATTGTTGAATCCCCACCCGAACAATGGCGCCCGGATGAAGGTTTGGGAAACAACAATAACGATGATTCGGAGAATCAAGAGCCGAATGACAACGAAAATCAAGAAGAAACCGATGAGAAAAAAGAAGAAAACCACGAAAACGAAGAAGAAGCAGAGGAAAATGAAGAAATCCCTGAACCTGAAGAAGAAAAAGACATGAACGAAAACGAAAATCAAAACCAAGAAGAACAACAAGAAGAATCGCCTGAAGAAAGCGAAGAAACCGTAAATGACAGTCAGGAAGACGAAATTACAGAAAATACCGAAACCGAAACACAGCCGGAAGAATCAATCGAAGAACCAACATCGGAAGAACCGGAAACCGATACTGATGGGGATAGTATTTCCGAGGGTGAAATTAGCTTCGATGAGGACTGAAAATCATAAAATAAAGTCGGCGAAAAAATAAAAGGAGGAATATTTATGAAAAAAAGGCATTTGACCGCAATCACAATACTTTTTGCATTGGTATTCCTTGCCGGCTCAGCATTTGCGTTTGTGTCAGCAGGACCCATATTTCTGAATGGTACGGCAAATGTAAATGCTTCATTGCAATTGCTGATAGTTCAGGTTGATACCGCCTACAGCACGATGTCCCAACCGTGGATTAACCCTTCTGTTCTTACGTCTGATTTTTCAGGCAGCTTGGGTTCCTTATTTGTCGAACATTATGCCAAATTCGACAACCCTTTCCAATATGTGGAGTGGAGATTTTGGATAGAGAATGTCGGCACAATTCCGGCTCGAATCACCCAAGTTAATTTTGAAGAATTGACAAATTCGCTTTATCAAGGATTCGATTGGGGCTTTGACATCCAAGTTGATCAAAGCTTGATGGGAACTGTAGTTGAACCCGGCGATAAAGTTGAAATGGTAATCCGAGTGGATTGGAATCCCGATTTAACATTCTTAAATTTTGACTCGTTCCTTGGTCTTGGTGACCCCGAGCATAAATTTCAAACTCAATTGCATTATACAGCGGCTTATAATTAGTCCGCACTAATAATTAAAATTATAAAAAAATAAAAAATTATAAAAAATGGAGGAAATAAATCATGAAAAATAAAAAGCGTTTAAACATCCTTGTAGCAGCATTTACCGTAATCTTTTTAGCAGGCAGCGTATTTGCCTTCACAGCAGCAGGTCCATTGCTTTTCAGCGGTACAGCCAATGTTAATGCCAGCTTGCGCGTAGCAATAAACAGCCAAGAAACAAAAGTAACCTATGCAGATAATGTCGGCATCATCTTCGAAGATATCGTTTACTCTGTACCTTCTATCCCCAATTTCTATGATGTAGCTACCATGGGCGTTGCCTTCACAGGCATGGGCAACAGAGTTGAAGTTGAATTCGAAGTAGAAAATATCGGAACAATGCCCGCAACCGTAACCGGTTTTGAAGTAACAGACGTATTGCGCACCCAAGATGACCGCTTTACAATCACCCAAGTCAGCAACAACGGCGATGCCGTAACTCTTCAACCGGGCGAAACCACTCGTCTCACCTTGGTATTCGCGCTTGACCATACTAATATCGGCAATGAATATATCACAGAACAAATGCTCTTTGAATTCGCACTTGAGTATGTTCCTGCTGAATAGTCGTATCAACGAATCGTATATTAATATAATCTCTTAATAAGCAGAATTCATGCGGCGTGGCGGTTTACTCCTTTCTTCCGCCACGCCGTTTCTCCGAAAATGAATACAAAATAAAATAAAATTTTTAGGGAGGTAATAACGGTGAAAAATAAAAAAAGATTAAACATAATTGTAGCGGTATTTGCATTAACATTCATAGCAGGCGGCGTATTTGCCTTCACATCAGCAGGTCCGTTGCTTTTCGGCGGTGCTGCCAATGTTAATGCCAGCTTAAAACTGATAATTGATGATTACGAAATTTTGCAAGGCAACGATTTGGGACATCAAATAACCCCGAGAGACGGGCATTTTAATTGGGGCGGCGGCGGACGCGGAAGCGGCACCGGCACCAACACATCTGTTGATTGGGAAATCGGCGGAGTAGACGATTTCGGAAGACAAATCGGTCCCGGTTTCACAAGACCCGGTCAAGTTTTTCAAGTAAGATTTGATATCTTCAATTCAGGCACAATGCCCGCATCTGTTGATTCCATAGCACCTGTCGGCTTTAACTTCAACAATATCAGCAGCACACCCGAAGGCGCGAATCTCTCCCAAGAACATCTCAATATGGACATCTCAGGAGAACTTGCAACGCCAGGAACAGTTCTGCAACCGGGCGAAAGAAGAAGCTTTATATTTACCCTTGATACAATAGGCATGACTTCAGATACACACTATGTGGCAGGAAATACAACCGGAAGAATCGAACTGACATATTCACCGGCGCAATAGAGAAGCAGATAGTTAAATCTTCACAATGTTTTCGGCATAAATTTATTCCTAAAATTCAATGATTTAAATCTTTCTATTATGTATGATATGAAATTTTTATATCAATAATAAAGACCGTATTTATATAAAACTGCCAAAATTTCGCCCCAAAACAACAATAATTTTTATATCAAGACAAAATATGGCTAAAAACCTTCTTTGATATTGCGCCGCAGCTTATGTATTTTATATATTTATAGGAGGTTTTTTCCTATGAAAAACAAAAATTCATTATACGCCTTGTTTGTATGCGTTTCGCTTATGATTATGCAATTTGTATTTTTGCTTATCCCGGGTCGAAACGTAGTAATTTTTGGTCAATTTATTCGACCGACAATTTATATTGTATTGGTAACTTGTTGTATTTTATACTTGGGCAGGAGCAGACATCATATCAGAAAAGCTTATCAAGCAAATGTTGCGGCAATACTCGCTTTTATCCTTTATGCCTTTATGATAATAATGCTTTCATGGATATTCACGGGCGGACGCAATGCCATGATTCCGAGTGCTTCGGCGGTTATCCGCAATATATGGAGTTTGGCAATACCTCTTATACTCGGCGAATATCTGCGGTTCAGACTTATTAAAGGGGCAAGGGGCAAGCACAAAATCTTTATAATCGTGATTATAAGCCTGACCTATGCCTTTTTGAATCTGGAGGAATTGAGGATTCTTTTATTTAATCCAAGCCCTGATATACTCAATTTTTTGTTCGGTTCACTTTTGCCCTCGCTTACAATCAGTGTTGTTGTGTCCTTTGTTGCTTTGCAAGGCAGTTTTTTCTCGGTTGCTCTTGTGAGCTTTATATATAATCTGGGCGGCTCGTTTTCGCCTTTTCTGCCCAATATAGAGCGGCTTGTGTGGTCTTTGGTGGTTTGTATGCTCGCTTTTGTGGTCGGGGTAATATATTATTATATAGTTGACAGCGGCAGTTCAGACCGACGCAAGAAAACAGTGCGCCGCGCAGCTGGACAGAAATCCAAAAACCCGGTTGTCACAGGAATTTGGATGTTCTCAACAGGACTTTTGGTGGCATTTGTTCTTGGATTCTTCCCCATCTACCCCATAGTTGTTTTAACGGGTTCGATGACCGGAACAATAGACAAATACAGCATGGTCGTTATGCGCAGGATACCGGAAGGAGAGGCATTTGCGCGTGTCCAAATCGGCGATATTCTGCATTTTAATTACCGAAGCTTGGAAGTCATTCACAGGGTAATTGATTTTTCGATTAACGAAGAAGGCGTAAGAGAATATATCACGCAAGGGGATGCCAACGAATCCCGCGACCCGTTGCCGCTTGCTCAAGAAGATGTATTGGGTACGCCAATATTTAATATACCGTTTATCGGTTATCCCAATGTAAAGTGGCGTGAGTTCATGAGCGGCGGACTCTGACAACGCCCATCGCATTCAAAACAACAGCTGTTCCGACATTTTAAGCCGTTTCGGCAACGATTTTTGACTTATTCCCCGGGAAATAGCCCCGGTTATATCGAAAAGAAGCGAAAAAAGGCGGTTATTTCCCGGGAAATGCAGGTTTTTGTCTTTAAAAAGCAGATATTTTCCGGGAAATAAAAAAATCCCAAAATCTCATAAAAATTATTTTCCGTAAGCTTCGGGAAATATTGGCAGGGTTTAATTATTACCCGGGAAATGAATTCTGACGATATGACATAAAAACACAAAAGATTATTATTACCCGGGAAATAAACATGCCTTTTCGGCAAAAATTGAGTATTCCCCGGGAAATAGTTTCGGAAAATGGCTGAAAAAGGCGTAAATCGGAAATGGGTGTTGATATGGCTGAAGTCAAAGACGGGGTCGGCGAAGAAAAAAGCGGCAGATTTAAAAAAATTATCATGGTAATTGTTGGCGGCATGATTATCGTCCCGGCAATAGTTTTGGCAATTTTATATGCCACCACCTTCGTTGCTGATGTCACATTTGTCGAAGCCGGAATACGCAATAATACCAATTTTTCCGTGTTTTATATTGAAAATGATATATTTTTGGAAAATCCGATACAAACCACCAGCTTCTTGCGGCATTTCACAGATTTTATTGAGATTGAAAACAGTTTCAGCATGGATATAACCGAGGATTTAGAAATAATCTATAATTTTCACGTCAAGAAAACTCTGCAGATACATCATTTGGGCGGCGGTTCTTCGACCGTTATTTTTACGGATTCTGCTGAGATAGACGGTGCGGCCGGCACAACCTTCGGAAACAGATTGTATTTTCCGAGCACTAACGGCGATGGCGAACCCGGAGGAACATACAGGTTTTATCCGAGCGAGTATGCGGCGATATTTTCAGATTTTCTTGCATCTAATGAGTATCATATGGGAGGCGAAGTCAACCCAAATAACTTTCGGAATTATTCCGCAGAACTCAGCATTGAATTTACATACCGTATACTTACCGCGCCGATAAACTTCGACCAACAACTTGTGTCAACAAGCGGTTATAAATTTTCAATAGACCAAGATGTTTTTTCTCTTGAATCTATAGGCAACTCATCTTCCACCGCTTCGGCGAATATTGAGGAAGATATGCCGGATGTCGATATAATCATAGTTGCTGCGCTCGGTTCGGCTGTTGTCGTTGGTATGGTTTTAATATTTTTGGGAATGAGAAATATGACCGTGAAAATCAGCGAATTCGAGCAGAAAACCAATGATATCCTTAAAAAATATGCAGGCGAAATTGTGGTTTCCAAGAATCCGATAAACCTTTCAGGCTACAAAATCATGCTTGTTGATGATTTTGAGGATATATTAAAACTTTCAGTTAATTTAAATAAGCATGTTATGTGCCATCACAGCAGCAGCAGAGCAGAATTCTGCACCGTAGTCGGCGAATACGCCTATTTTTACAGCATAAGCAACGGGGAAAAAGCCGAAATGGCAAATATGGCTGATGTGGTGCCTATATACACAACAGTGGAATACAGCGAAAAGCCTAAAGTAGTCAACATGGAAAGTATAATACCGCAAGATTTCAGTTTATCTCTGCCGCAAAAATCCATATCTAACCCAAATCCGTCGGTAGCCGTAAAAAAGTCAATTTCGGATGACAAAGCACCAACACCGGCTTCATCCTCTGCACCGCGCAGACCAATGAGATAATAAAAAACTCAATCCCATGCCAAAGGAGTGTAGCATTATGAATCTGACAAGATTTAAAAAACGCTTGAATATTATTATATTAGTTTTCATGATAACATTTTTTGCAGGTTCTGCTTTTGCCTATGTCATGGGCGAAACGCCCGAAATAAACGGAATAGCATCTGTACGTAGCGGTTTTGAGTTGATTATCGACGAAAGCCGTTCCCGCATAGAAAATCCCCATTCCGTGCCGGCAACAATACACGAAGCCAAAATCATAGGCGACCGTTTCGGCATTTCCTTCGATGTGGATTTCGATGCGCCGGGTCAGAGCGTTGAATTTATATTTTATGTCCAAAACGTGTCCCCTCACAGCATAACAATTAACAACATAGAATTAACCGGGAAAGACAATTCGGAAATTCCCGAATGGCTTAAAATAAGCAATGTTGCATCGAACGAAGGGGATTTGGTTGTGGGCAGAGCAATCCCCGCCCATGGAAACAACGGATCGGACGGATATTTCAGAATCAGGGTTTCTTGGGACAGTCAATCAGTCCAATCCCACAGCATCAACGAAGAATTTGCGTTTGATTTCCTGGTGCATTCGTCCTTTGCAACGCCGACACCAACTCCGCATCCGCCTGTTGTAACTTCTCCGACACCAAGCCCAACGCCAAGCCCTGAAAGTACACATAATGGCGGTAATGGTGGCAACGGCAGCAACAACGGTAACGGCGGGGAAGGCGGAGGAAACGGAAATAATTCGCAAACAACGCCGAGACCAAGCCCTGCACCAACTCCGTCACCCGGTCCCGAACTAACGCCTTCTCCGTCACCAACACCCGGAACAGATCCAAATCGGGGTTCTCCGTCAACACCTGCTCCCGAATTCCCTGAAATAACGCCATCTCCAACACCTTGGATAGTTACCGAAAATGATCCTCGTCCCGGTCCGGGAACATCGCAAACCACACCGCCAACGTCATCCGTTACGCCGCCTCCCCAACAAGGTTCCGGAAGTCCGGGAAATCCTTCAACGGGCGACAATCGAAATTTCATATGGCTTGTTCTGTCGTCAATAGGTCTCGGAATATCCGGCATAATTTTTGCTGTTTCGATGTTCAGAGCGAAACGTCACAGATAACCCCTCTCTAAAAATAGTAAAAAGACACCGTCTATCCCGCGGTGTCTTTTTTGATTGACTTTCTGACATTGAATCGATGACTGTTAACTGCACGACACTCTTAAATACTCTTAAATACTTTTGTTTGTTGGGGCGTTCTTTGTTCGGCGGGAAAAATCCCGGTCGGATACAGGTGTTTTTGCCGTATCGTTTCCACACCCCTTAAAACGCTCAAAATTGACACCCTTGTTTTTATTAAGGGCAAATTACCTGACGGGGGTCGAAATGCCGAAAAAACGAACCACGGAAGGTTACAGGGGCATTTGGGGGTTTG